>CAZLES010000088.1:0-3836 GCA_964558615.1 uncultured Zetaproteobacteria bacterium | reverse complement strand
CCGAACTTCCCGTTTCACCCTCTGGTTGATATAACCATTGGGCACCTAAAAGCACAGCGTATGATGTAGCGAAAACAGAACAAGTCAAACTTGATTTGATGTTACCGGATTTTTTCAAGCTTGCCACATGCGCTTTTTATCCATCTAATTGCAGCCCATGCCAAAAGAAAACCACCCCCCCTGCTTTACAAAAAAAGAACGCGACACTTTGTATCGCGTCATCCATGCGCGCCGTGATATGCGCCATTTTATCGGTGGCGAGGTGGCAGATGATGTGTTGGCTCGTATTTTAGAAGCCGCCCACGCCGCACCCTCGGTTGGTCTTATGCAGCCTTGGCGTTTTGTGCGCATCACCAAGCAGAGCTTGCGAGAAAGCCTTGTCCAATTGGTGGAAGCTGAAAAAGAAAAAACCTCGCAAGCTTTGGATGAACGCAAAGCAGAATTTATGCGCCTGAAAGTGGAAGGTATTCGAGACTGCGCGGAATTGATTGCCGTCATCCTTGCCCCTGATGATGGCACGGTGTTTGGCAGGCGCACCATGCCTGATGACATGGCATTATCGTCGGTATCATGCGCGATTCAAAATATGTGGTTAGCCGCCCGTGCTGAAAATCTTGGCATGGGCTGGGTTTCCTTTTTTGAGCCACAGGATGTGGCTGATTTATTATTATGCCCAAAAGGCGCTAAGCCGATAGCTTTATTATGCTTAGGTCCAGTGAAATCATTTTATGATAAACCCATGCTGGAAAGCGAAGGCTGGCGTGAACGGGAAGAGATAGAGACCGTACTAGCAGAAAATCAATATCCATTAACCTCAAATAAATCATGAACGCATTGATGATTCAAGGCACAGCTTCTGGTGTAGGCAAATCGGTATTAGTCGCTGGGTTGTGTAGGTTACTGGCTAGAAACGGTATTAAAGTTGCGCCATTCAAGCCGCAAAACATGAGCAATAATGCAGCAGTGACTATAGATGGCGGTGAAATTGGCAGAGCTCAAGCCCTGCAAGCCATGGCATGTGGCATTAAGCCTACTGTGGATATGAATCCGGTGCTGATTAAACCCGAGGCAGACCATAAAGCGCAACTGATTGTGCGCGGCAAAGCCACAGGGCGGCTACAAGCCAAACGCTTTCGCCAAGATAGGATTATTTTGCTGGATACCGTGCTTGAATCCTTTGAACTGTTAAAAAACGAATATGATGTGGTGATTGTCGAAGGCGCGGGAAGCCCTGCCGAACCCAATTTGCGCGAGGGCGATATTGCCAATATGGGTTTTGCTGAAGCTGCGGATGTGCCTGTGTGGTTGGTGGGCGACATCAATCGTGGCGGTGTGTTTGCCTCACTTAAAGGTAGCTTGGATATTTTATCAAGCTCTGAGCGGGCTAGAGTTCAAGCCTTGCTGATTAATGGTTTTCGTGGCTCTAAAGAGCTACTTGATGATGCTTTGATTTGGCTGGAAAATGAAACCCATAAACCTCTGGCAGGTGTCATCCCCTGGTTGCCTCTTGAGTTACCCGAAGAAGACAGTCCTTTTCGCCATGCCAATAGTGAAGTGGGTGGTGGCAAGTTTAACATTGCCGTCATTGCGTATCCACGCATGTCCAACCATGATGATATCGACCCGCTTGCAGCAGAAGAAGCTATTGATGTTCGTTTTGTACGCTCGCCACAAGAGCTACAGCCTGCGGACTTGATTATTCTTCCAGGCAGCAAGCATGTGTCCTCTGATTTGATGTGGTTAAAAGAGCAAGGCTTTGAGCAAACTTTAGAAAAACATATGCGTTATGGCGGGCAAATTTTAGGCATTTGTGGTGGTTTACAGATGCTTGGTAACGCTATACATGATGATGGTGTCGAAGGTTGCAGCATAAGGGGTTTAGGGCTTTTGGATATATCCACAACCATGAGCAAAGAGAAGGTGTTAAGGCAAGTAGATGAGCAAGCCATATTCCCTAAAAAAACAAGGGTGACGGGTTATGAGATTCATCATGGCATTTCCGACACCCGTGAAAATTTATTTCCTTTTGCCACACACTCGGCTGACCAACAAGTTTGGGGCACATATGTCCATGGGCTTTTTGAGCAAGGTGAGTTTCGGTCAGCATGGTTATCCAGTTTGGGCATTGCTAGCGATAGCATCACGCAAAGCGAACGCACCATGGCATCCTTGGATGCATTGGCTGATGCTTTAGAAGCAGAGCTTGCACCCGAGCTTTTAGCGCCACTGCTGCAAGGAAAGGTTACATGACTATTTTCCTCGCACTTGTACTCGAATTCTTTGTCGGCGACCCAAAAAACACATATCATCCTGTGGCTTGGTTTGGCTGTTGGGCAGAAGCAATTGAAAAGAGGCTTTATCAGCCTACAAGAAGTGCTGGTATTTTAGCATGGCTGATTGCAATCGGCATTCCTATGCTTGCCGCAACCTTCTTATACCTGATGTTTGGCTGGTTGTTTAGTGTCATCGCCCTTTGGCTGTGTTTAGGCTGGAAGTCACTGTTCGAGCATGTGGAAGCGGTCATCAAAGCCAAAACCGTAAAAGAAGCACGCGAGGCCTTATCACTGATTGTTAGCCGTGATGTCAAAGCCATGAAACGCGAAGATACACGCCGTGCTGCTTTAGAATCTTTGGCAGAAAATGCATCTGATGCTGTGGTTGCGCCCCTATTTTGGTTTGTCGTTTTAGGGCCGCTTGGCGTGATATTTTATCGTATGGTCAACACTTTGGATGCCATGTGGGGTTACCGCAATGAGCGGTATCAGTATTTTGGTTGGTGTGCGGCAAGAATCGATGATATGATGAATTGGATACCTGCTCGGCTCACTGCTTGGCTGATGTTGCGCGTTGGTAAATCTGCGCCTTGGCGCGTGGTAAAAGCACAAGCCATCACCCATGCTTCACCCAATGCGGGTTGGCCTGAAGTGGCTTTGGCTTATGCCGCTCATATTCGCCTCGGTGGCCCAGTCAAACGAGAAGGCAAGCTAGATGAGCGCCCATGGTATGGCGCTGAAGATGTAAAAGAGATTGATGGTATGGCTGCTTTTGAGGCCATGCAAGTAGTCAAACACACCTTAATTGCAGCAAGTATTCTGGCGATAGTGGTGAGCAGTGTTTTCTAACCCCTTATTTCAAAAAGGGCTGACGCCTTTGGTGCCAACATCCTTTCCCCATGGTGGCGGCATAGAAGCTGCTGCCAAGCGTTGGCATTGTCACACCTCAGATATTCTCGATTTATCCACGGGGCTTCATCCACAAGGTGTACCCGATTGGTTAGGCGCTTGGCTTGAAGAGCATGTGGACTTAGTTGCCCAATATCCTGATATAGATGGTGAACCCGCACGCGGCAAACTGGCTAAATCTTTTGGCCTAAAGCCTGAAAATGTATGGATTGTCGCAGGTGCGCAGGCCGTGATTGAAGTGATATTTCAGGCTATGCGCTGGCGCTCTATGGCGATTGAAGTACCCTGTTATAATGAGCCGATTCGTTGCGCCCAGCGAGCAGGTTGCGCTGTCCATGCGTTTGAAGCAGGTGATGCCTTACCACCAGCCGATATACTTTGGCTAACCAGCCCTCACAACCCCACAGGTGAAGCAAAACTTTTTCCACCACATCATAAGGGCGTGCTGGATGAATCCTATATGCCCTTTGCAGCACGCAGAGAGCTTGGTTTATTGGATGGAGTGGTTCGCCTTGGTTCACTGACCAAAACCTTTTGTGTCCCGGGCTTTCGTTTGGGCTATGTGATTGCCGATAAGCATACCATAGCTGAACTCAAAACATGGTTATCCCCTTGGCCAGCGCCAACTTTAGGGCTGCATGTGTTACCCAAGCT
>CAZLES010000087.1:0-3855 GCA_964558615.1 uncultured Zetaproteobacteria bacterium | reverse complement strand
CATGATATGGAGCGGACTTGACCTAAAAGAGCTGTATGTCGCTTATCAGCATGAGTTAAAAGCTCTGGGGCGCATGGATTTTTCGGATTTGATTCTGAATTGCGTGCAATTGTTGCGCGATTTCCCAGAGATTGCCGTGGCCATGCATACACGCTTTGACCATATTCTGGTGGATGAATATCAGGATACCAACCCTGTGCAACATGAATGGTTATGTTTGCTGGCCCAAGAGCATCAAAATATCACGGTGGTTGGCGATGATGACCAGTCTATTTATGGCTGGCGAGGGGCGGATGTGCGTCATATTCTGGATTTTGAGCGGGTTTGGCACCATGCCCAGGTACACAGGCTGGAAGAAAACTACCGTTCAACAGCATCCATTCTCAAACTCGCCAATGCCATTATTCAAGGCAATGAAGACAGGCATATCAAAACCCTGCGCCCTACCCGTGATGATGGCGTTACACCAACGTTCCATGTGTGTGTGGATGAATACGCTGAAGCACGATATATGGTTGATGTGTTTAATGAGCGCTATGCCACAATACCCTGGTCGGATATGGCGGTATTATACCGTTCAAATCACCAGTCCTTGGTGATTGAGCAAGTCTTTCGTGAGGAGGGCATTCCCTATCGTATCATTGGAGGCCTAAGCTTTTTTGCCCGTATGGAAATCAAGGATGCTTTGGCTTTTTGGGCATTGCTCAATGATTGCGCGGATGCTATGCACATGCTACGCATTTGTAATAAACCCAAGCGTGGTATTGGTGCTAAAGGGCAAGAAACCATTGCGGCTTTGCTCCGTTCAAGCGGGCTTCGCGTGCATGATTGGGTATCTTTGGTCTTACAATCTACCACACAGCCTGCGCCTGTGAAAAAGCTCATGCCACTGCTACAAACCATGCAAAGCATGAAAGCCGATATTGAGACCATGGCAGATAGAGGGCTGATGGCGCTTTTAGAAAAGATTGGTTATATGGATAGCCTGCATGCCTTGGGTGAAATCGAGGCCGAATCACGCATTGAAAACATCAAAACCTTACAAAACTATATTGAATTATCCTTGGAATCAGGGATAACCCCCATTGAATTTATGGATAGAGCGGCACTCATGATGAGCGGTGAAGAAGATAATGATGACAAGGATGCAGTGTCTCTTATGAGCTTGCACAGAGCCAAAGGCCTGGAGTTTGACACCGTTGTTTTGGCGGGCGTGGAAGATGGTATGCTGCCGCATCAAAGGGCGATTGATGAAGGGGAACAAGGCATTGCTGAAGAGCGGCGTTTGTTGTACGTGGGGGTAACACGGGCTAAAAACATTCTGCACCTGACCTCTGCAAGGTTACGCCGTACTTTTGGGGATATGACTTATCCTGTACCAAGCAGGTTTATTGCTGATTTGGATGATGATGTGTTAAGTAAATCCGAAAAAATCCAACAGCCATCCATGCTTTCGCAAGCGCAAACCGCTTCAACATCATCAACGATTGCCGTGGGGGCATATGTGCATCATCCCAGCTTTGGTGATGGGCTGGTGGTAGATTTGGAAGGCTCAGGTGATGCGGTTCGTGTAGCTATTGAGTTTGACGCGGTGGGGTTAAAACGCTTGATGCTCAAGTATGCCGCTTTACAAGTGTTGTAATCCAGGCTTTCTTTATGCAGTGATAAACCTACAATACGCCGCAATTCATCGTGAGGAGTACCGATATGGACATCAGTAAAATACCACCAGGCAAGCATGCGCCCGAAGAAGTGAATGTGGTGATTGAAGTGCCGCAACATGCTGACCCGATTAAATATGAACTGGATAAAGATTCAGGTGCAGTATTTGTTGATCGCTTTATGCATACAGCCATGCATTACCCTTGCAACTATGGCTTTATACCCAATACATTGTCGGACGATGGTGATCCTGTCGATGTGTTGGTGGTGTCTGAATTCGCGTTGGTTCCAGGCTCTGTGATTACTTGTCGCCCTGTAGCTGTATTGCAGATGGAAGATGAAGCGGGTATGGACGCAAAAGTATTGGCTGTGCCGATTACAAAATTAACGCCAGTGTATCAAGATGTGAAAGGCCCTGATGATTTACCCAAATTCCTGCTTGACCAAATTGAGCACTTCTTTGAGCATTATAAAGATTTGGAGTCCAACAAATGGGTGAAAGTGACAGGCTGGGCAGATGCCGCGGCAGCCAGGAAAGAAGTGGCGGACTCGATTGCTGCTTATAAAGACTAAGCTTTAAACGATTCTATATCTTGAAGGCTCCGCGAAAGCGGAGTTTTTTTATGTTTAATCGGTATAATCTGCCCAAAATTCTGTGCCTCTACCCATGTGCCTGATACGCTCAATCAGCATATCCAGGGCTTCAGGGCGTTCGGCGAAGTTGATGCGGTCGGTTTGCACCACAAGCAATGGTGTTTCCTGATAATGGAAGAAGAATTGATCAAAGGTGTCATTGACTTGTTTGAGGTAATCCAGGCTGATGTCCCTTTCCATGCTGCGGTTTCGCTTTTTGACACGATGAAGTGCTACTTCGGGTGAAGATTGCAAATAAATGACCAAATCAGGTTTGGGCAAATCCATGGCAACAGCCTGCGCGACTTGATTGTATAAAGCAAATTCTTCATCGGATAAGTTGGTCATGGCAAAAAGCCTGTCCTTGGCAAACAAATAATCACTGATAATCATACGGTGAAACAAATCTTGCTGCATCATGGACTGCCACTGCTTTAAGCGGGAAAATAAAAAGGACAGTTGAACAGATAAGCCGTGCCGCTCAGGGTCTTGATAAAAAAGCTCCAAAAACGGGTTATCATCAATATCCTCCAGCAGCAGGCTTGCCCCCAGCTTTTCGGCGAGCCCTTTAGCCAGCGTTGTTTTGCCCACGCCAATACCACCTTCAATAGCAATGTGGTTAATATGTAAGGCTGAACTCACCAGGTATCTCCTTCAAATAAACTGTCACCAGCTTGTAAACGGGATGCCAACATATCCTGTACACTTTGCCCGGAAACAGGATGTATCCAGTTGGAGGCCACATCTTGCAAAGGTTGCAATACAAACAATCGATGCGCTATCTCTGGATGGGGTAAGGTTAAGGCAGAATCCCCGGAAATAAAGCCTTCATAATCGAGCAAGTCCAGGTCCAGGGTGCGTGAGCCCCAGCGTGCTTTACGTTCTCTGCCGTGGACAGCTTCAATGCGATGCATCTCGGCAAGCAAATCAGCGGGGGTCAGGGTGGTAACAGCATGAACCACGGCATTCCAATAATCTGGTTGTGGCTCCGCACCCTCATCAATCAGGGCAGGGGTTTGATAAAGTTTGGACTTGCTGATGATTGCGCAATGTTTGTTTAGCATAGCGCACGCGCTGTCAAATGTGGTTCGCACATCACCGATATTGCCACCTAGGGCGATAAACACATTGCTCATATGGGTTACTTTAACAGCGAAAAGCCCATGATAGCAATCATATTTCTTGTACCCTTGTATATTACGGTTGACGGCAAAGCCTTAAATCCGTAAGTTTCGCCGCCTTCCAAAGTTGGGAGATGTTTAAATCATGTCGGGGCGTAGCGCAGCCTGGTAGCGCATCTGGTTTGGGACCAGAGGGTCGGGTGTTCGAATCACCCCGCCCCGACCATTTGAACACTTGGCCTGCTGGAATTAAGCGCCTGTAGCTCAGCTGGATAGAGCAACGGACTTCTAATCCGTAGGCCGCAGGTTCGAATCCTGCCAGGCGCGCCATTCTAGCCTTTCAGGAATCTTGCAATATGGTGGACGTAGCTCAGTTGGTAGAGTCCCGGCTTGTGATGCCGGTTGTCGCGGGTTCGAGCCCCGTCGTCCACCCCAGTTG
>CAZLES010000086.1:0-3873 GCA_964558615.1 uncultured Zetaproteobacteria bacterium | reverse complement strand
ACACGATTTTACCAATGCCTGATGAGGGCGATGATACAGGGTCTGTTGCCATAAAGAATGCACATAAAATCAACCCCCCTGCCAACAAATGAAACATAGGCGGCGCATACACATCAGGGTTGATCAAGTTAAATACCGCTGCTAGCAAAGCTACCGTCAGCAAATATGAAACCGGAATATGCCAGGAAATGGTATGCCTGGCCATCAGCCAAACACCACCCATCAACAAAGCAAGCGCGCTACCCTCACCCAAACTGCCAGCTTCGCGGCCAATAAAAGCATGTAAGGTCGAATAATGATAATTGACCAGGGCCTCTGTCACCGTGACACCTTGCCCCAACTCTGTTTTCAAATAGCCCAAGGGGCTAGCCATGGTAATGGCATCCCAAGTTTGCTTAACTGCATCAGGGCCTAAGAAAAAGAATTTCAGACTGGTGATAAAGCTATACATATCCAGGGGTGCGTTCATATGCATAGGCACTATCCATGATGTCATGTGAACAGGGAATGAAATCAGCAATACCACGCGCGCGGCAAGTGCCGGATTAAACGGATTATGCCCCAGACCACCATAAAGTTGCTTGGCTACAACAATGGCAAAAACCGCGGCAAATATCGCCATCCACCAGGGCACAGCCGCGGGAAGAACCAACGCCAATAACAAACCCGTTAAACCTGCGGAACCATCCCACACGCGTTTGGTATCTTTGCCTTGCCATTTCAAGACCAGATATTCCATCGCAATGCTTACCCCGATACAGGTGCTCAAAATAAATACTGCCAGCCAGCCATACAAATACACACTGACCATGGTGGCTGGAATCAAGGCAATGATGACGGAAAACATGGTCAACTGGATAGTGTTGCCACCATGCATATGCGGCGAGCTAAGGTAAATCATGCGTTGCTCCCCGCATCATTATCTGTGTCTTGATTTGTTTTTGCAGGGCTTGGCGCTTTTGCGGCCTTATCCGCCTTTTTATCTGTTTCTTGCTCTGCCGTGGCTTTCTCTGCCTGCGCTTTGGCGCGCGCTTCTTTGCGCTCCCTTGCGATACGGCGCTTCTCTTCTTTTTCTGCCTGTTCTTTGGCCAGCCTTGCTTCGCGTCTTTCAGAGCGCATACGCGAGGCCTCAGCAAACGCTTTTTCACGCTGAATTTGCGCAACCTGCCCCTTGCCATAACGAAAATAATGTACCAAAGGGATATGCGCGGGACACACATAACTGCAAGCACCACATTCAATGCAATCAAACAGGTTGTAGTCTTCAGCACGCTCAAACTGATTTTCCTTGCAGTACGAAGCCAAAAGGTTGGGCATCAAACCTGCCGGGCAAACATCGCCGCAATCTCCACAACGAATACAGGGCTCTTCGGCAAAGTGCGCGCGCATGATTGTGCGTTTTTGCATGGCCAAAATACCATTACTGGCTTTCACCACAGGCACATCATCCTGACCTAAAAGCTCGCCCATCATCGGGCCACCATGCATGACCTTGATATCATCAAAACTGCTTACACCACATTGCTCCAGTAAAAAATGCATGCTTGTACCAAGCCTGACCAACATATTGCTTGGTTTTGGTACCGCATCACCACTGACCGTAATCACACGCTCGGTTAAAGGCTCACCCAAACATACCGCATCATAAATGGCTTTGCTTGTCCCCACGTTGGTTGTCAAAACCCCAATATGCATAGGTAATTTCCCCGCGGGCACTTCTTTGCCCGTTAAAGCCTGAATCAACTGCTTTTCACCACCTTGTGGATAGCGCGTAGGCAGCACCTGCACCTGAATATACGCGTCCAACCCCATGTCTTGCAGAGCTTTACGCATGACTTCTGCCGCGTCAAGTTTGTTGTCTTCAATGGCTATGATACCTTTTTCCGCCCCCACCACATGAAAGATAACATCCATACCACTGATAATTTCATGCGCCTTTTCCAGCATCAACTGGTGGTCGCACGTCAACCACGGCTCACACTCAATACCATTAAGAATCACCGTTTCAATAGGGTTATTCTGATCTTGAACAAGCTTAACAAAGGTGGGAAACACAGCGCCCCCTAAACCCGCGATACCCGCGTTGCGGATTCGCTCACGCAATTCAGCAGCATCCACACTACGATAATTGGGCAATGGGTGCAGCGACTCATCCGCTTCATCCAACCCATCAGGTCTGATAAATATGGAAGTAAGCCCCAGTCCTGATGGATGAGGAATCGTATGTTCCGTGATACTTTCGACTGTACCTGAGGTGGAAGCATGGATTGGTACGGAAATATACCCTTGCGCCCTGGCAATCATTTGCCCCTTAAGCACACGCTGCCCTACTTCAACCACAGGCTCACATGGGTCGCCGATATGTTGTTTGACGGGGTGAATCAACAACTTGGGCAAGGGGCAGGCAACAATGGCTTGTCCTGCTGTGTATTTGTATTGATGCGTATGCACAATACCACCAGTAAAACCCGCATGTGATGCTATGGGCAAGGCTTGTTTTATTTTACCCCATAAATCAAACACGCCATTCCCCTTCCTCTATGTGCTTCCCTCTGCGCTTTTCCCCTTTGATGGCACGCTTTGTGCCAGGCACGGGCCATGACCAATGCTCTAAAAGCTCTGGTGTTTCAATCATGTCAATACAGTCCACGGGACAAGGTTCCAAGCATAAAGTACATCCTGTGCAATGATCGGCAATCACAGTATGATACTGCTTGGGCGCGCCAATAATACAATCCACAGGGCAAGCCTTGATACAAAGCGTACACCCTATGCATTCATCCTCCCGAATATGTGCCACCACGGGTACTGTCGCCTCTTCCTCAATCGCTTGCGGTTCAACACCCATCACATCCGCAATGGCCAGCATCACCCGCTCACCACCCGGTACACAATGGTTGATAGCCACCTCATGCGCGGCTACAGCATCGGCATAAGGCTTACATCCCGGGTAGCCACACTGACCACACTGGGTTTGTGGCAACAAGGCATCCACTTTATCTGCCAGAGGATCACCCTCAACATGAAAGCGACGCGATGCCACAGCCAGCCCCGCGCCAATCATCAAGGCAAGGCCTGAAAAAACGAGAACAGGATACACAAATACCAAGATTATACCTTGACCAGTCCAGCAAAGCCCATAAACGCAAGCGCCATCATGCCTGCTGTAATCAAGGTGATGGGAGAACCCTTAAATACTTCAGGAATGGGAGCCGCTTCAAGACGCTCGCGCAAACCTGAAAATAACACCAACACCAAACCAAAACCAACGGCCGCACCAAAACCATACAATACGGAAGCAAAGAAAGAATAGTCTTGTTGCACATTCAAAATCGCCACACCCAAAACCGCGCAGTTGGTGGTAATCAAGGGCAAGAAAATACCCAAACCCTGATACAATACCGGGCTGGTTTTGTGCATCACCATCTCCACAAACTGTACCAATGCCGCGATAATCAAAATAAAAAATACTGTTTGCATGTATAGAATATCCAGAGGAACAAGAATCAACTGTTGAATCACCCATGACGCGGTTGAAGCCAGCGTCATCACAAACATCACGGCGAATGACATGCCAATCGCCGTTTCCAACTTGCCAGACACGCCAAGAAACGGGCAAATACCAAGAAACTTGGTCAACACATAATTATTAACCAGTACGGCAGATAAAAGAATGATACCAAATTCAACCATGGCTTAAAATTCATACCCTAGCTTATAGGTTGTTTTCGCATCGGTTGCCACCTTGCCTACAGCAGGCTTGGTTAGTGTTAAAGCTTCATAACTTACATCAAAATGGAAATGACCAAACAGTTCATGTTGCCATGATACTTCTTTTTTAATGTAATCATCATCGTTACCCAGCTCTGCTGT
>CAZLES010000085.1:0-3887 GCA_964558615.1 uncultured Zetaproteobacteria bacterium | reverse complement strand
TTTCAAGCCTGGCTTGCTGATGAAATCAAAAGGTCAAACCTGTATGTAAGTCAGGATGCTATGCTCATGATTAGTGAGCGCCTAAGCGGGTTAAAGACTGCGGCAAGGCAACTGATAGAGCGCATGAAACTGTATGATAATGATGAAGGTGTGCGGTTTGATGTGAAGCTGGTGAGTGAATTGCTTGGTGAGCATGCTCCAGAAGACCTGGATGATTTTTGCCATGCCGTTGCCATGAAAGACACCCGAGCCATCACCTTGCTTAGACATTTATTGCTGAATCAGCAAGTTTCTGATGTGCAATTGCATACATGGCTATCCATGCGTATGCATCAATTGCTGATGTTTTTATGGTATCAATTAAAGGGTGAGCGTAATCCTGCGCAAGCAGCGCGCTTGTTTGGCACATCTGCCCGATTGGTTCCCAAAGAAGTTCGGCATTGGACAGCTCCTGAATTAGTGGATGCCATGAAACAAATGATCGATAGTGAAAAGTTGCTCAAGGGCGCGTCCACGGAAACACGTGTCATGGTGCTTGAGCGCCTGGTCTTGCGTTTCATTAGTGTTAACAGGCCCTAGTTAGCCATGTTGGATACACTACCAGCACACGTTTTTCGTGAATACGATATTCGGGGTTTGGCAGACAGTGAAATCACGCCTGCTTTTGCACAAATGTTGGCCAGGGCTTATACCAGACTTCTGCCAGAGAGTAGCTCATCACCCGTGATTGTTGCACGTGATGCTCGCTTGTCGGGTAAAGCATTGCAGCAAGCGGTGATACAAGCTTTGCTACAGGCAGGGGTTGATGTGTTGGATATGGGGATGGTGCCAACACCCATGGCTTATTATGCCGTGCATGAAAAGGAAGCGGCAGGTTGCATCATGGTGACAGCAAGTCATAACCCCGCAGCATACAATGGCTTTAAGATGATGGTGGGTAAAGGTAGCTTTCATGGTCAGGATATTCAGCGATTAAAAGCCTTGATGCAACGTGAAAAGTGTCAGACTTTCGCGCCCGAATATGGGCAATACCAAAGCCTTGATATGATGAAGACCTATCAGACCTTTGTTTGTCAGGATTGCGCGTTGCAGCGCCCACTTCAAGTGGTGATTGATGCGGGCAATGGGCCAACAGGTATCGTTGCCGCGCCATTATACCGCGCATTGGGATGCGAGGTGATTGAGCTTTATTGCGAGCCAGATGGTCGTTTTCCCAATCATCATCCAGACCCGACAGTGGAAGACAACCTCAAGGATTTGTCCCATAAGGTCAAGGAAACACATGCGGATTTGGGTATTGCTTTTGATGGTGATGGTGATCGCATTGGTGTGGTGAATGAAAAGGGTGAAGTCATTTGGGGTGATATGTTGCTGTTATTGTTATCTAGACAATTGTTGAAAGCCCACCCTGGCGCAACCATTATCTCTGAAGTGAAATCCTCACAGGCTTTATATGATGATATTACAGCACATGGCGGCAAGGCTGTCATGTGGCGCACGGGTCATTCACCCATGAAAGCCAAGATGCAAGCTACAGGCGCGTTACTGGCTGGTGAAATGAGCGGGCATTTCTTTTTCGCGGACAGGTATTTTGGTTTTGATGACGCGGTGTACGCAGGAGCTAGGTTGATGCAATTGCTTGCTGAGCAAGAGAAGCCATTATCATCCTTGCTGAATGATGTGCCTGCATGGGTGAGCACACCAGAAATTCGGGTGTATTGTCCTGATACGCTTAAATTTAGGCTGGTGGAGCAGGCCAAGGCCTATTTTGCGGATGAAGGTTGTGATATGATTGACATCGATGGTATGCGCTTGGTGTTGACTGATGGCTGGGCTTTGCTTAGAGCGTCTAACACACAACCCGCGCTGGTGATGCGCTTTGAGGCAAGAAGCCAAAAAAGCTTGCGGCGTATTCAACAACAAGTACAAGGCTGGCTATCATCACACTTAACAACAGAGGCGTGTCAATCATGAGAGAGCATATGTTAAATCAGGCGTTACGCTCCCTTTTTTTGCAGGGGAGAGACCCTATGTTTATTGCGGACAGGCGAGGTTTTTTAACGCATGTTAATCCTGCTTTTTTAGCACTTTATGGGTATCAGGAAAAAGATATTATCGCAAAAAATACAGGCTTCTTGCTGCAAACAACACTTCAAGACAAGACTTTTTATCGGAAGGTGTTACGCCAGTTGCTCAAGCAAGGCAGTTGGTCGGGTGAATTAAACGCAATATCGGAAAGTGGTGAAATTATTCCTGTCTGGACACAGATTATCAAAACGGAAGAAGGCTTTTCGGCCATACAAGTCGATTTAAGGGAAAGAGATAAAATTACACGAAAAATGGAAGGGCTTTCACGCCTGCAATCGGTGGCGACATTAGCAGGTGGGGTGGCGCATGAGTTTAATAATATTCTGGGTGGTATTCAGGGGCATTTGTATTTGTTCAAGCGCAATATACCTGAAACATTTGAAAAAGAGCATGCCAGGCTGGAAAGAATAGACAAGCTCATGCAAAGGGCGGCAGGCTTGATACAAAACCTGTTGTCATTCTCCAAACAAAAATCAACAGCTACTCGGGAAATAAGCCTTTTCCCCCTGCTTGAAAATACGGTTGACATGGCAAGACGCTCTCTGGATAAGCAGGTAGAGATCCAGTTAAGTGTGCAAGACAGAGGCTTGGTTGCATTTGCTGATGCCGTTATTCTGAAACAGCACATTTTTGAAATCATCAGTAATGCGGAGCGGGCTTTGGTGAAACAGCGGGAAAAGCTTCAGTATGCTTATGGTGAAAAGCGGGAGTTGATTCACATTCATTTGCGTAAAACAGATGATGGTAAATACGCAGAAATTCTTGTTCGTGATAATGGTACAGGTATGCAGGACGCAACATTAAGGCATTGTCTGGATCCTTTTTTCACTACAGAGCCCGTAGGTGAGGGTACGGGGTTAGGTTTGTCCAGTGCGGCTGCCTATATGCAACAGCTTAAAGGCTTTTTAGAGGTTGAAAGTGTGTATGGTGAATACACAGCCATTCATTTGTGTCTGCCTTTGGCGGTTGAGGCAGTTCAGGAGCGCCATCACAAAGGTTTAATCTTGCTGGTGGATGATGACGATGATTTGAGAGAATCCCTGGGCGAGATTTTAACCTGCCAGGGATATGAAGTGATATTGGCAGATAATGGTATTGCCGCATTGGATTTGTGGCGGCAGTACGAGAAGTCTCTGGATGCGGTGGTGATGGATATTATCATGCCCAATATGGATGGTATTGAGGTAGCAAAGGAAATCCGCACGACCAACAGGCATATTCCTGTTTGTTTGACCACGGGTTATTCATATCAAAAAGTACCTTCAAGCTTGCATGTAAACCTGATGCGTAAGCCCTTGAACCCTGATTTGTTAATCAGTTATCTGGAGTCCAATACAGGTCATATATCCTCATCTGATGATGTCAGGTAGCTGACTTGTGTGATTGCCTTGTTGGCCGCTGAGATACTTTCTCTTGTTTTGGTCTGGGCTTGATGAATAAGTCGCATGACCCTTCGCTGATTGTAGTGCAGGTGTTGTAATGAGGCCAGGCATGCTTTTGGTATATTGCTGATGTGTTGAAGGATGTGCCGCAGCCTGGTTATTTCCGCTTCATAACTTGCGATATCTCTGCCAAGAACATGCCATTGCTGCTTGACAGTAGTCTGCTGTACCTCTTGCAGAGCTATTGAGCATTGCAGGATATGAGTATGCAATGCTTGAATTGTATCCGAGGCAGGATGATGCCGCATCTGTTTATCCCGCATAAGCACTTGAGTAAAGTGGTTTTTGTTGTCGCATGGTTTGTTGCCGGGATGTTTGCGCGTGTTGTTCGGCAAGCGCAAGCCAGCCTTCACGTAA
>CAZLES010000084.1:0-3981 GCA_964558615.1 uncultured Zetaproteobacteria bacterium | reverse complement strand
GAAGATTTAAGGCATAAACATATCGAAAGTAAAATATTGAGTGACCAATGCATACAAGTATTAAGCATAGATGATTTGATTGCCATGAAAAAGGTATCAGGCAGGGCGCAAGATTTAGAAGACATCAAAGCATTGCAGGCGTTACACACATGAACAAGCAAACAAGACCTATACAATATTTCTCACCTGAATATTTGGAGCAATGCAAGGCTTTAACACCACAACAGATTGTAGAATTTCTGGAAGATTTTAGATTGGCATTTGCCGCACAACAAAGTATGGAGAAAAAATCATGACAGACTGTTTATTTTGTAAAATTATTGAAGGCACAATCCCTTCGGATAAAGTGTATGAAGATGATGCTGTATATGCTTTTAAAGATATTCACCCTAAAGCACCGACCCATGTGCTAGTAATTCCCAAAACACATATTCCTACGCTCGCCGATGCCAAAGACCCTATCATGCTGGGCAATTTTATGGACAAGGTAAATCATGTTGCCAATGATGTGCTTGGTCTTGAAGCGGGCTATCGTGTGGTCATCAATGTGCGCGAAGGTGGCGGGCAGGAAGTGTTTCACTTGCACGCTCATATCCTGGGCGGCAAAAAGCTTCCTTTTTAATCACAAGCATGACAAGCCAGCGCAAAACGCGAAAGCCATCAGAGCTTAAGGCGCTTGACTTAAGCTTTGGCAACATCTTTGATACTGAGCACATGCGGCGATTAACCAGCATTGCCATACTACGCAGGCATTGGCATGATATTGTAGGCAGCATGATGGCAGAACGATGCGAACCTACAGCCATAGAACCGCAACCTGATGGCTCACTGGCTTTAATGATTGCAGTCAACCATTCAGTGATTGCCGATATGATTCGCCTGGAATTTCATGAGCATATTCGCAAGGCATGTTTTCGTCAGTGCAAACTGCAAGGTTTAAGCAAGGTATGGACGCATGTAAAGGCAGGCGCAGGCATCAAGCAAGAAAAGAAAACAATTAAAATCAACAAGGTACAATGCGCGGACTTACGCGGGCTTGCCCAAAGCCTGCAAGTTGTCGAGGATAAGGCGCTACGCAAACAGATGTTTCAGGCAGGCGCTGCCCAATTGATGTTTGACACACCATAAAAAAGGAAACCGAACACATGAAAAAAGCATTATTGTTTAGCTTGTTAGCTATTTTTATTGGTGCAACAGGCATAAGTTCAACAGCAGAAGCCAAACGCTTTGGCATGGGTGGCAGCTTTGGCAAATCCTTTAGCAAACCTAAAAACTTCTCCAAACCTTCAACCAAACCAGGCATGAACAAGGCAACACCCGCTCGCTCTGGCTCCAAAGCTGGCGGCATGATGGGTATATTAGGCGGTCTGGCTATGGGCGGCCTTTTGGGGGCATTGTTTTTTGGTGGCGCTTTTGAAGGTATCAACCTGCTCGATATTGTATTGATTGGTGGTGTGATTTTTCTGATGATGCGGTTTATGCGTAGTGTTGCTGGCGCAAGGCGTGAGCCCGAATACGCACATGCAGGACAAGGCTCTTTGTCCAGTGCCAACGCCGAATATTCACAACAAAACCCCAATGTAGCAAGCTCCGAGGCCGAACAACCACATATCGATGCCGAACAATTTGAAAATAGCGCGCGCGAAATTTTTATTCGTATGCAAAAAGCTTGGGACGCAAAGGACTTTGATGATATTCGCAGATTCTGCACACCTGAAGTTGCCAATCATATTATTGAGCAAATTCAAGAACTTCAAGATAGTATGACCCGCACGGAAGTGATTATGGTTCATCCTGAAATGGCCGGAACATGGAAGGAATCGGGCTTGGAATGGGCTGCTGTTCACTTTCAAGCGATATTAAAGGAGCGTATGCTCACCCCTGATGGTGTTGTCGCTTCAGTGGAAGAAACAAAAATCAATGAAGTATGGGTGTTTCAACATGATCCTAAAAGCGATGACCCCACTTGGTATCTTGCAGGTATCCAGCAAGTTTAAAAGCGTATGAGGAATAGTATATGAACATTGCGAAAATGATGCAGCAAGCTAAAAAAATCAAAGATAATATGAAGCAGATGCAAGAAGAATTGGCTGCATTGGAGGTTACAGGTGAAGCAGGTGGTGGCCTGGTCAAGGCCGTTGTTTCAGGCCAGCACCAGGTCAAGCGCATTACCATTGATGATAGTCTGCTCTCTGATGATAAAGCCATGCTGGAAGATTTGATTGCCGCTGCCGTTAACGCGGGCATGAATGAAATTGAAGCGACCATAAAAGCCAAACAAAAAGATATGATGGGTGGCATACCTTTACCGCCTGGGTTTTCGCTTTGATTCATCATTTATCAGGTATGCCAGAGCCTTTAGCGCGGCTAGTAGAGCAGCTTAGCGCATTCCAAGGCATTGGGCCTAAAACTGCCATGCGCCTTGCGTTGAATATGCTAGAGCAACCTGAAAGTGACATCAAAAGCCTTGCTAGCTCGCTGGAACATCTGCATGAGCAAGTACAATTTTGCGATACCTGCGGCGGTTTTTCTACCGCCAACCATTGCAGCATCTGCGATAATACAAAACGGCAACATCATATAGTTTGCGTGGTGGAGCAGCCTGTGGATGTATTGATGTTGGAGCGCGGGCATTTTCAAGGCAGTTATCATGTATTGCATGGCAGGCTTAGCCCTGTTGATGGCATTGGCCCCGAACAATTGCGTTTTAGTAGCTTAGATGCTCGCATGGCTAATGGCAGTATTCGTGAATTGATTATTGCAACCAGTGCCACGGTGGACGGTGAAGCCACAGCTCACTTTATTTCACGGCGCTATGCCCATTTGGATGTGCAAATATCACGTATTGCCCGTGGCGTGCCTGAAGGCGGTGAGCTGGAATATTTGGATGAATACACATTATCCCGTGCCTTAGAGCAGAGAGTACTTTGGGAACATGAACACACAGCTTAAAAAGGATTAGGAATACAAGTATGTTAAATTTTGCAGATAGAGATGGAAAAATATGGTTTGATGGAGAAATGGTGGATTGGCGTGATGCTAAAATTCATGTGCTCACCCATACTTTGCACTATGGCATGGGGGTCTTTGAAGGGTTGCGAGCTTATCATGCAGAAGAAGGCACTGCGATTTTCCGCTTGCAAGAACACACCGACCGTTTATTCAACTCCGCTAAAATCATGAATATGCAAATACCTTATTCTAAAGATGAGCTAAATCAAGCACAATTAGATGCTGTAAAAGTAAATAACCTGGATTCTGCATACCTGCGCCCTATGGCTTTTTATGGTTCTGAAGGCATGGGCTTGCGTGCAGATGGCTTAAAAGTACATGTGATTGTTGCAGCTTGGCACTGGGGTGCATACTTGGGTGAAGATGCATTAAAGCATGGCATCCGTATTCGCACATCTTCTTTCACTCGCCATCATCCCAATATCGCCATGTGTAAAGCCAAGGCCAATGGCAACTATATCAACTCCATGCTAGCACTCTCTGATGCGCTTAAAGATGGCTACGATGAAGCCTTATTATTGGATGTCGATGGCTTTGTGGCAGAAGGCAGCGGCGAGAACTTCTTCTTGGTGAAGGATGGTATCATTTATACCCCCGAGCTCACCAGCGCATTGGATGGCATCACACGCAAAACAGTGATTCAATTGGCAGAAGAAGAGGGTTATCAAGTGGTTGAAAAGCGTATCACCCGCGATGAAGTATATATTGCGGATGAAGCCTTTTTTACAGGCTCTGCTGCTGAAGTTACCCCCATTCGTGAGCTGGATGGGCGCACCATTGGCTGTGGCTCACGCGGCCCCATCACTGAAGTATTGCAAACCAAATACTTTGATGTGGTGCATGGCAAGAGTGCGGCGCATCGTGACTGGTTAACAGTAGTTTAAATGACTGCTGATAGGGTTTTGGTATATTCCAGTGAAGATGGGATGATTAACAAATCATCTCAGCCTTCTTCCAAAGCTGGAAAGC
>CAZLES010000083.1:0-3987 GCA_964558615.1 uncultured Zetaproteobacteria bacterium | reverse complement strand
ACGCATTGGCCCCTACAATCGCCTTGTTAGCCTGCACAGGCATACCTGTGATTTGTGAAACCAACTTGGACGTTTGCACAATTTTTGTGGTATCAATACCTGTTTGAATCGCATACCTGTCCGAACGCGTTTTCAAAATCATCACGATTTCTTCCAAAGCAGCATTGCCCGCACGCTCACCCAAACCATTGATGGTGCATTCCACTTGCCTTGCACCATTTTCCACAGCCGCCAAAGAGTTGGCCACCGCAAGACCCAAATCATTATGGCAATGCACTGAAAACACAGCTTTATCTGCATTGGGAACACGCTCACGCAGCAACCTGATTTTACGACCGAACTCATCAGGGGTCATATAACCTACGGTGTCAGGGATATTGATGGTTGATGCACCAGCATCAATCACAGCTTCAATAATATGGCATAAAAAATCATCATCAGAGCGACCTGCATCTTCTGCGGAGAACTCCACATTTTCCACCAAGTTCCGAGCTTGCTTGACCGCAGCCACTGCCCGCTCCACCACTTCATCAGGGCTCATACGAAGCTTAGCTTCCATATGAATAGGGCTGGTTGCGATAAAAGTATGAATACGCCCTCTATCGCCTGCTGGTTTAATCGCTTCTGCAACCCCATCAATATCTTTAGGGTGCGCTCTTGCCAAGCCTGCAATCATCGTATCAGGCACTTCAGCAGCAATGCGATTCACCGAAGTGAAATCATCCGGTGATGCCACAGGAAACCCAGCCTCAATCACATCCACACCCAATGCTGCAAGCGCGTGAGCAATGCGCAATTTCTCTTCGATATTCATCGAACAGCCTGGTGACTGCTCACCATCACGCAATGTGGTATCAAAAATATATAAACGATCAGACATTTTCTTTCTCCTTACGCTCCATTATAGAGCCTAAAACAAAAAAGCCACGGGATTAACCGTGGCTCGTAAACTTGATAACTAAATGAAATACTTCTTTGTATTTAGTCCACGCACGAGCCAACGCTACACAACAGTGTATCGCTAAAGAGCAGGTGCAGGTTAAACATATTGAACTTCATGGTGCGGAGTATGCGCAAGCTTGGTTAGCATTGTCAACTCTTACCACTTTTATCTGTATGCTGTTCATTCTCACCTTGCCCAGATTTGGAGGAAGCTTTGGCCTTGGAACTTCCTTTTTGCTGAGCTCTAGCCAAACGTTTTTTTAAACGCAACCGTGCCGCTTGCTGCCCTTGCCACACGCTAAGCACAGGGCCATGCATGCAGTATCCTAAGAAAATAGGAAAAAGGACAAGGTGTGGATTCAATACCACCACCACCACAACCGCCAATAATGCCACCAACACAGTAAATGGTCGTTTTTGCTTTAAATCAATGTTTTTACCAGAATAAAAACGAACATTACTCACCAGCAACCAAGCAAGTACGATGCTCAAGACCAGCCAAATAATACCTGTTGGCTCGACATGAAACGCATGGTGAAACAACACGCCCGATGCCATCATTAAGGCAAGCGCGGGCGTTGGCAGCCCCTGAAAATACCGTTTATCTTGGCTTGCAAGTTGCACATTAAAGCGGGCCAGACGAAGCGCGGATCCTGCCACAATCAAAAACGCGGCCAGCCAGCCTAACTTCCCAAAAGGAACCAACACCCAAAGGTACACAAGCACGGCAGGCGCAACGCCAAAGGACATCATATCCGATAGCGAGTCCAACTCCGCACCAAACGCGGTTTCCGCATTCAACAAACGAGCCACTCGGCCATCCAGCATATCAAAAATTGCGGCAACAATAATGCCCCATGCCGCATGTTCATAATTGCCCTGAATTGAGCTTACAAGGGAATAAAAACCACAAAGCAAGCCAAGCAAAGTAAACATACTTGGCAACACATAAATACCTCGGCGCTTGATGGTATGAACAGGGCGGCTTTCTCTATCTTCCACTAAATATATTCTCCTGAGTCATCCAGAAAGCAAAACCTTACAATGCAGAGTTTTACTTGGCAAAAATGGCCTCAGCCATTTCTTTGTAGGTCAACTTACCTTTTTCAACCTGTTTTTGAATCAGATTTTTGTACTGGCTGCTCATGGTTTTCACTTTTTGCTTCCATTTGGCATCCAATGCGGCAACTTTTCTATGCTCTACAGCAAAACCATTTTCAAACACTGCGGCCAAAGCATCCGCCGAACCATAAGCTTCCTGAATTTTTTTATACGATGGCCCTACCTTGTCTTTGTCCGTTGCATGACAAGACTTGCATTTTTTTGTTAGCGCATTGGCCTTTTCCAAACTCATAGTTGCAGCAGGTTTCATATGCATGTTATCAACGGGCACGGGGTCAGGCTGCTGTTTAATGGGTTGCTTGCCTTGCACCAATGGCGCAACCATTTTCTTGCCTGTTGTCTCTGGTTTGGCTTGAGCAACTACTTTTTCTTCGACTGGCGCAGTTGGTTTTACCTTGGATGTAACCTCGCTTTCAGCCTTTGCTTTCGCGGCAGGCGCTTGCATCACTTCTGCTTTTGCAACTGATGGCTTTTCCTTGACGGGTTGGGCTGCGACAGACTGACCTTCTGCTTGTTCTTGTTTAACAGATGTTGACGCAACCTTATCAGTAGAAGCCGCAGCTTCAGGCCTGGAATCTGCTTGCTGCGTTTGCATGACTTTTTCCTGACCGGTCTCTGCCTGCACAGCTTCCTTTTGCATGGCTGTGCTTACAGATTGTTCTATTTTTGTTTCATGGTTTTGCTCGCATGCGGTCAAACCCAAAACCAGCATACACATCATGATTATATTCGTTTTCATAACACGCTCCTTACTTGCTCCATGATACCCGCTTTATCCAACTTCAAATCACGCAATATTTCAGCTTGCGTGCCATGTTCTGGGAACTCATCAGGCATGGCAATATGCACAAACGCACCTGACCAGCCCGATTGTATCGCTTGCACGACAATATGCTCGCCTATTCCGCCCTGCGCAACACCTTCTTCAATCACCACCAGAGGTTTACCTTTAGGCAAGTGCTGCACAATGCTTGCTACATCCAAAGGTTTTACAAACCTAAGGTTGAATAATGCCAAGGCCTTATCGTCCTCTCTTGCCAGCGTGTCACGGGCAGCCTTCGCGTCACAAAAGCGTGTTCCCACGCTAATCATCAAACCATCTTTACCTTCCGCAATCAACTCTGCTTTACCCACTGGCAAGGCTTTGGGTGCTTCGGCTTCCAAACCAAGCCCTGAACCGCGTGGGTAGCGTATCGCCACAGGCCCGTCAATGTCTTCCAGTGCGGTTTTAAGCATATGCGATAATTCCACTTCATCTTTGGGGCACATCACCGTCATATTTGGCAGGCATCTCAAATAAGCAATATCAAACATACCCGTATGCGTTGCCCCATCAGCGCCAACAATACCTGCCCTGTCCAGACACATCACCACATGCAGGTTTTGAATGCAAATATCATGAATGATTTGGTCGTAAGCACGTTGCAAGAATGTGGAATAAATCGCAACCACTGGCTTTAACCCGGAGCAAGCCAAACCACCTGCAAACGTAAGCGCGTGTTGCTCCGCAATACCTACATCAATGCAACGTTCAGGAAATATTTCAGCAAACTTTGACAGCCCTGTACCACCAGGCATAGCTGCAGTAATGGCAACGATGGATGCATCTTTTTGAGCTAAATCAATCAGAGTATCACCAAAAGCCTGCGTATATGTTTTCGGTGCATGCTCATGTTTGATAGGTGCGCCTGTTTTTAGGCAATATGGGCCAAGCCCGTGCCAGGTTTCAGGGTCTTCTTCGGCAGGATCATAGCCCAAACCTTTTTTGGTGAGAACATGCAACAAAACAGGACCTTTCAAATCTTTGCAGTTTTCTAAGGTGGGCAGCAGCGTATCCAAATCATGGCCATCGATAGGGCCAATGTAACGAAATCCTAATTCTTCAAACAATGTGCCTGGTGTAATCATGCCTTTGACATGCTC
>CAZLES010000082.1:0-4003 GCA_964558615.1 uncultured Zetaproteobacteria bacterium | reverse complement strand
ACGCTGCAATAAATCCCGCCTATTCCGGGAAGCCAACAATATGGATACAGAGTACACTATCGATACCCCTCAGAAAAAAACCGTTGTATCCATTGAGAATCAGGGCATACGGAAGAAGCAAATGATGCAAGCTCATCACTTTGCTGAAAAGCAAAGCGTCTATCAACATTCAGCTTTTGAATCACCCTGTTTATCTCTTCATCACCTGCTCCAAGGCCTAGCCACGCATTGAGTTGGACAAGATACTCAGCAGGCCGCACAAGCCAATCTTCAAAGGTCAATGTTAACTTTTGTGAATCAGGTAGTTGTGCCAGTGTACCTTCAACAGCACAAACATAACTCTCCCAAAGCTTGAACCCATATGTTAAATCCAGGCACCGTGGTGAAGTAAGCTTCCACGATGATGTCTGGTAATCATTTGCCAATGTTTTTTCTCGCAAAGCTTTTTCCCTAGCCTGTAGTGATGCTGCAACATCTACACCGTGACGAATAACATGTATCACTTTAGCTTGAGGTAATAATTGCAACCAAATAGGTAGGGTTACACTATTTCTGGGGTCTTTCCAGCCCCAGGGCTTTGGGTACTTCCTGATATCATGATAGCGTAACCAGTTTGGCTTGCTCAGATAAAGGCAAGTATCAAACCCTTGCATTTTAGAAGCTAACCACTGGACAATCCACGCCACAAGGTCATCATCTTCAAGCAAACAAAACATGGAATCAGGGGCATCCCATCTCGCGCCTGCCATACTCAACATTTCCTCATTCAGGTTGAGAAAATAGCGTGCTTCCGCGTTTGGATCTAAATCATACCCTATGAACAGCCCAAGCTCGCTTAATGCCCGAATAAAAGCACTCGTGCCCGACCGATGCATACCTACAACAATAACAGGATTATACGGCATATTCATGACTTTGGCCACGATGATGGACGACGCGCTTTATTGTAAACAATAGGTAGTCCAAATGGATTCACTGTCAGGCTGGCAACACGCCTCAACCATTCACGCCGACCCTTGGCGGACTTCACAGGCAATAACAACGACCATTTCACCATCACCATAACAAATAATGTGATCCTTAAGCTCACCTGAGCCGGCCAAGCCAATGTTTTTTTCCAAAAAAGTATAGCTGAACGCATAAATTCCAAATTAGGCAACCTCTCTTGCGTACGCACGGAAGCTTTACCAATATGATATGCTGTCGCTTGCGGTGCAATCACGACTCGCCACCCACGCTGCCGAAAACGAAGACACCATTCTGTCTCTTCAAAGTAAAGAAAAAAGGTTTCATCCATCAACCCCACATCCATTACTGCCTCCTGGCGCACCAGCATACACGCGCCACGCACATGATCACCATCGGTCACATCCTGCCACGGAAAGCCTTGCGCTGCTTTACCCGAGAAGCCACCTGTTTCAAAAGCTCGCATACCTGAAAGCAAAAAAAACCAAGCCTCCCAAAAACGAGGACGCATCAGCAAAGATTGCTCTACTTGCTCCTGGCGAACAATACTAGGGCCAACGATAGCAATACGTTCATCTTGCTCCATAACAGCCACCATTCGTTCAAGTGCTTCAGCATTCAACCAGGCATCAGGGTTAAGCAGCAAAACATACTTTGCAGTAATATGACATAAAGCCTGGTTATTTGCTGCTGCAAAACCAAGATTTTCATGATTGTGTATGATATTGACTTGGCCATAGTTTTTCCGAACATGGCTCACTGTTCCATCATCGGAAGCGTTGTCTACCAACCATATATTGGTAGAGGGCACACCTTCGGCAATCAAACTTTGCAAACAACGGTCTATCAACTTTTGAGAGCGAAAGGTGACAACAATAGCGGCTATATCATGATTCATCGTATAACCCTGAAAGCCTTTGAAATCCATGATAGTTTACAAACTGATAATACAAAAACCCCTATAATAGATAGTGGAACTGAAAGCCAATATAAATCCCCAGGAACAAACCAGAACATCAATGCTAATAACAGCATTAACCCTGAAAGGCGGACTAGCCATAAACCATCAACCATGCCTTCTGCATTCATCCAAGTCCACGGTATGACAACCATGACAAATTGGGCTGCCACGCTTACCAGCGCTATGCCCCAAACACCAAAAAATGACCCCATCACCCCATACATTATCACAGTGACTGGTAATAAAAGCCACAGTACTTTTGCCCAGCGCCCTTGCCATCCCCAAGCTCCAATCACAGCACCTATCATCGAGTTGATAGCAACAAATGGTGTTGCAAGCGCAAAAAGTATCAGCCATGGTGCACCCTCCATATATTCAACACCATAAACATAACTTAATAGCCAGGTTGAAGTCGTGGAAAGCAACATTGCTAAACAGACCATGATTAGCGTCAATAATCCCATTGCTGGCCTGACCAAGCGCCTTAATTGCTCCACATCTTTAGACTTGGCTACCTGAGATAGTGCTGGAAACAGCGCACTTGAAACAGAAACACCAATAAATACACCAATCATAGCCAATAATTGTGCTGCCGCGTAATGACCAATCACATCTGGTGGTTGCTGAAAGCCTAAGACAATCACGTCTAACCTTCCTAAAATCGCAAATGCCGCAGCAGATACACCAAAAGGTAAAGCGATTTTTGCAAACGATATTACGGTCACATGCTCTTCCTGCCCTGAACAATAAGGCCAGTGTTGCCCAAATATCCAAATCACCAACAAGGCAAAAACAATCAACTCCAGAATCAATAAACCCTGAGCCAAATCCAATAAGGTGCTTTTCTCCAGAAAAACCAACCATAATATCAATATGGCACTTGCTAGGCGTTCAAAAGCTCCCCACATAGCAACCGCGATCAAACGCTGATGCCCTGCTAACACACCGAGGGTAATACGCATCATTGTCCATAGTAGTGCATAACCCAATAACCATATTCGCAACGATTGTGATGCCAATTCCTCTTCTAAAAGGATAACTGCAATAAAACCAAGCGAAACAACAACCGCCAACATCAAAGATATGGCCATGGCATATAACCAAAGCTTATGCCATAACATGGGTGAGCGAGCAACCTCTCGAATAAGCGCCATACGCACACCTGAATCAGCCAGTGATGCAACAGATGTTGCCAAAGCATAGGCTGCCGCAAAAATACCATAAGCAGCATCCCCCATACCTCGCGCAACAGCCCAAACCATGATAAACGAGGCAATATTCGCAATAACCTGAGCAATCATCATTGCAGCCGAACCACGCATTGCTTGCCTTGCCAACATTTTCATAGGACTATCCTGCCATGAGTGGAATCATCTCTCGGTATTGGATGCGACTTAAGGGGAAGAAAAACTTTCCTCATGCCTGGATATATGGTGAAGTAAGTCCCGAAGCCAATATTGCTGAAGGTGTTTGGATACCCTTTGGCACCCGTGTTGATAAACGCTGCAGCATAGGACGCTACAGTTATATTATGCCACCAAGTCATCTGCAAGATGTTACCATAGGTAATTTTTGCTCTTTGGCAGAAGGTATCAGCTTCATCAACTATCAGCATAATACACAAGCTTTCTCAACCTTTCCTTTTTCAAAACGCCTGGCAAATCATGGTATAGATTTTCCAGCCCTCTTTGAAGAAAGTATACATCAGGGAACTATTCATATCGGCCATGATGTTTGGATTGGTACGAAAAGCATCATCATGGGGGGCATACACATAGGAACAGGAAGTATTATTGGAGCAGGAAGCATTGTCACCAAAGATATTGAACCTTATAGCATCGTAGCTGGTGTCCCAGCACGAACCATACACAAACGATTCGATGAAGATACCATTACCCAACTCCTTGATACAAAATGGTGGGAATGGCCTATTGAAAAAATCCAATCTCAAAAACAAAGCCTTATCAATTTGACCAATGACAAAAATAACAAAGTAAACCTAAGTTAAAGCTATCCAAACCTGTAATACCATCGCATACTCATTTAATCCCCAGTCGCAATGCGTTCCACAAGCTG
>CAZLES010000081.1:0-4043 GCA_964558615.1 uncultured Zetaproteobacteria bacterium | reverse complement strand
CGCCTGATGTATTTTTTACCTATTTGAAAATTGCACTGGTCTTAAGCTTGTTTGCTACTGCGCCTATTACATTTTACCAGTTTTGGGCATTTGTTGCGCCAGGTTTATACAAGCATGAACGCCGTGCCTTTTTGGGCTATTTTTTATCCAGTTTGTTGCTGATGATTGCAGGCGCTACATTTGCCTTTTTTGTAGTATTCCCCCTTATTTTTAAGTTCTTCTTAGGCTTTTCCACAGAGTTGATTCAGGCCATGCCTGCTATCAAGGAATATTTAACGCTGGTCTTAAAGCTGTTGTTTGCGTTTGGCTTAAGTTTTCAAATTCCGATTATTATTATGCTTTTGGTGCGCCTGGATTTGGTGGATATTGCAAGCTTAAAGGATAAACGTCGTTATGTGATTGTGTGGGCATTTATTTTTGCCGCGGTACTCACGCCGCCCGATATTATTTCACAAACCTTGCTTGCCTTGCCTATGCTGATGCTTTATGAGCTGGGTATTATCGTAGCAAGAATTACCGCAAAGGATAGCAAAAGTAATCAAGAAAAAGAGGAAACGGCATGATTATTCGTCTGGTTGTTGCGGTATTTGTAGTCTTTCTGATGATCAAGCTTTTTCGCCATGTGTTTTTAGAAAAGGCATGTGATACCTGCGGCAAACGCATTGCCAAAGAAGCAGAGGTTTGTCGCCATTGCAACACGATTCAGCAAAAGCCGGATAGTTGAGTATTGACCAACTTCAGGTTCAATGGTTCAATGGGCTAATGGATATGCAGCAAGACGCACAAGATATACAGCAACGCTTGGATACGTTGCTTGAACATTTGGCAACGATTCGTCGTAATCATGAGCAAATTCTGGCTGAAAACAAACGCTTGAGGGAAGTGGCGCGACTGGCTGAAGGCGAGCTTAGAAAGCGTCGTGAACAAATTGAGAGGTTGCAGCTGGAGCGGCAAAACCTTGAAAATAAAAATCTGGATGCAAAAGCCAGAATTGAGCATACTATAGAAAAACTGGATATTTTGGTTGCGGAAAATGCAAAGCAATCATCATGAGGGTTAATGATGAGTCAATCTGTTGAAGTGATGGTGGGTGGTGTACGGCTTAACGTCAATACCGATGGTGATTCCAGCAGGGTTCTAGCCGCGGCGGACTTGGTGCAGGAGAAATTTGTCGCGCTCCAACAGTCGGGAACCATCATTGACACCAGTAAAATCTGGGCTTTAATTGCCTTGAACCTTGCCGATGAGCTTTTAAGTCAAGATGAAGTCAACCCGGAATTGATGCAAAATATCATTTTAACGCTTGACCAAGCCGTCGCGCAAGCAGAGGGTTTAGCTAACGTGTCCCTGCGCTGATCGAATCACAACACAGTTGCCTGAGCCGATGTGTTTCGATTGGGAGTTCGCTACGCTTGTTGTGTGCGTCTTTCCTTGGCGAAAGAACCTGATGCAAGCGTGCTACGCCCCCCTCACTTGGAGGGTTCGACAGCTTATTGCTGATACGACAGTGCGGGGATGCTTTTTTTATGTCTGATATTACCCAACAAAAACAACATTTGCGTCAACAGCTGTTCAAGGCGCGCCAATCCTTGTCCGCGCAACAGCGCAAGGCATACTCCTCACGCATTCAGACGTTTGCTCTGCAATATCTGCAACATCAGGAAGCACAACAGTTGTTAGCCTATAAGGCGCTTGCCGAAGAAGTGAATACAGATGAGCTTCTCGCTACACAAAATATGGAAGTGTTTGTGCCGCAAATGCTTTCGGATACGGAGATGCAATGGTTAAAAATCGATGCGCAAACCCAGTGGGCGCAAGTGTCTTTTGGGGTGTGCGAGCCTGTGGCTGGAGATATTTGGCAGCCAGGTGATGCATCTGCTGTATTGTTTTGTCCACTATTGGGCTTTGACCGTGAAGGGCACAGGTTAGGTATGGGTAAGGGCTATTTTGACCGTTGGTTGAAGCAGCATGGTGAGAATTTGGATGTGGTTGGACTGGCCTTTTCTTGTCAAGAGCTTCCCAAAGTGCCTGTTGAACCGCATGATGTGCCACTTTCAACCATTATCACGGAACAAGGGATACGGCATGTCTGATAGCTTACATATTCTCATCATTGGCGATGTGCTGGGTAAGGCCGGGCGCAGAGCATTGCGCAATCACTTACCCAACTTGTTGGATGAACATCAAATTGACTTTTGTGTGGCCAATGGTGAAAACCTCGCGGCAGGATTTGGCACAACCCTGAAACTTGCCGATGAGTTGTTTGCCCTGGGTGTGGATGTGATTACCAATGGCAACCACTGCTGGGATCAGCGCAAGTTTCTGGATGAAATTGAAGAGGATGACAGGCTGATTCGTCCCGCAAACTTTTCCAAATATGCGCCAGGTCATGGTTGGACTATTCAGAAAAGTCGGGGTGGCCATCAGGTTGCTGTGGTGAACCTGATTGGGCAAGTGTTTATGGGTACATGGGACTGCCCCTTTGAAGCTGCGGACAGGGTATTGGCTGAAATACCTGATGATGTTAATACTATTTTGGTGGATTTTCACGCGGAAGTCACCAGTGAAAAAATGGGTATGGGCTGGTATCTGGATGGTCGGGTAAGCATGGTTTATGGCACGCACACCCATGTGCCAACCTGTGATGAAGTGATACACCCAAGTGGTACGGCGTTTCAATCCGATATTGGCATGACAGGCTCATACAATTCCATTATTGGTATGAAAAAAGAAGGCGCGCTTCGCCGTATGGTACAGCGACTGCCGCAGCGCTTTGAAGCGGTGGAGCGTGGAGCAACGCTTTATGCCACAAAAATCACCGTGGATGCCAAAAGCAGGCAAACCACGGCCATTGAAAGGATTTGTATCCAGCCAGACTAAGGCCTGTTTTTCAACAATGACGGTGAAATTTCCGGGCTTTCGGCAAAGGTTTTGAGCTTTTGCGCCCGAGAGGGGTGGCGAAGTTTGCGCAAGGCTTTGGCTTCAATTTGCCGGATGCGTTCACGCGTGACATTAAACTGCTTGCCCACTTCTTCTAAGGTATGATCGGTGTTCATGCCAATACCAAAGCGCATTCTTAATACTTTTTGCTCTCTGTCGGTCAAATTTTCCAAAACCTCATGTGTTGATTCGCGCAACGCTTCAATCACAGTCGTATCCAATGGATTTTCAGCCTTGGTATCTTCCACAAAGTCACCCAAGTTGGTGTCATCATCATCACCAACAGGGGTGTCCAAGGATACGGGTTCTTTGGCAACCTCCAGAATTTGCTCCACTTTTTCAATGGGCATTTCCAGCTTCTCAGCCAGCTCTTCAGGGCTGGGTTCACGCCCTGTTTCCTGCGCAATTTGCCGTGAAATGCGGTTAATTTTATTGATGGTTTCAATCATGTGCACGGGAATTCGAATGGTGCGTGCCTGATCGGCAATGGAGCGGGTGATGGCCTGACGAATCCACCATGTCGCATAAGTTGAAAATTTGTAGCCCCTACGCCATTCAAATTTATCCACCGCTTTCATCAAGCCGATATTACCTTCCTGAATCAAATCCAGGAAACCCAACCCTCGGTTGGTGTATTTTTTGGCAATGGAAATCACCAGGCGCAAGTTGGCTTCAATCATTTCACGCTTGGCCTGACGCATTTTGGCTTCACCCATGGTGAGTTTTCGCGCCACTTCCTTAAGCTCATACACATCCATTTCACTTTCCTGTTCCACACGCTTTAAGCGGCGTTGGTTTTCCCTGATTTTGTTCGCTGCCAGGCTTAGCGCTTCCACCCATTTTGCGTCTGGATGTTGCTTAATCATATCCTGCACCCACTTTTCATCCGTCATGCGGGTAGGGAATGTTTCCAGGAATAGCTTTCTGGGCATTTTTGTTTTTAATACCTGATCACGAATGGCGCGTTCATATTTGCGCACACGTTCAACAGAGCTTTTAAAACGATTGACCAGCATGAGTAGCTGTTTGTTGGAGAAGGGAATGGTGACCAGTTCAAGCAACATGGCATTGAGTAGTTCATCTGCTTGAGCGGCCAGCTTTTT
>CAZLES010000080.1:0-4050 GCA_964558615.1 uncultured Zetaproteobacteria bacterium | reverse complement strand
GCTCGCCATGTGATGAAATCATTATCAATGGCGATGGGGTAAGTCACGCCTTCTTTTTTGATATAGCTTTGCACATTTTTGATGTTTCTTTCATAATCAAATTCAGGCGAATGCACAGCAATCACCTCCAATCCTTTATCCTTATATTTGTTATACCAAGCTTTGACATAAGGCTCGACATGGTTGCAGTTGTAGCAGCCAAATGTCCAAAACTTCACCAACACAACTTTGCCCCTTAAATCCTTGAGTGATAAAGGCGGGCTATTCAGCCAAGCATTAGCAGTGATGTTTGGCGCAGGTATATTGGGTTGCGCTTGAGCTTGTTTATCAAGATAGACCAAGCTTGCGACTAGGGTAAAACAAAGTGATATAAATAGGGGTTTTAGTCTGTGCATGCAAACCTCCAAGGCAGGAGTATGGAAGCTAATCATTACAGGAGTATCACAGGGGCTAAAGCTGAATTATCTTGCGCCTTTTGGCTGGCTTCTTTACCCTGCCGCTTCTATTTATCACAGTTTTAGAGGTTTCTCATGCTTGAATCCATGCGCAGACATACACAAGGTTGGATAGCCAAGGTAATCCTTGGTATTATCATTTTATCTTTTGCCTTCTGGGGCATTGGCAATTATTTCACGGGGAGTCAGGTGGAAGCTGTCGCGGAGGTTGATGGTGAAGCCATTTATGACGCTGAGTTTGCGGCAACATATCAGCGCCAGCTTGCCAATTATGCCAATATGCTGGGTGAGCAATTTACCAAGGAACTGGCAGAACGATTGGGTGTGAAAAACGAAACCATTCAAACCATGATTAACCGTAAGCTGATGTTGATGGAAGCCCATCACATGGGATTGGTAACACCCGATCAGGCGGTTGCGGCAACGGTGCAAAGTACCCCACAATTTATTGAAAAAGGCAAAGGCTTCAGCCCTGCGCGTTATCAGGCATTGATACGTCAAATGGGCTTTGCCACCCCTCGGGATTATGAGAATTACCTGCGTCAAAACATCATGATTGATACCTTGCAGAATGCCATCACATCCTCGGCAACCGTGTCTGATGATGAGGTCAAAGCCAAATTTGAGTCCAGCTATGAAAAGCGCGTGCTGGCTGCTTTATTGGTTAGCCCTGATAGCCTGAAACCAACCATTGAAGTCAGCGATGATGAAGCCAGAGACTGGTATGAATCTCATGCGTCCATGTATCAATCACCACTCAAGGTTGAGGTGAAAGTTGTTGATATGGATAAAGCGAACCTGATGAAGGATGTCAGTGTGAGTGATGAAGCCATTGCTCAGGCTTATGAAGAACGCCAGGCTGAATACACGACCCCTGAGAAACGTAGAGCTTCGCATATCCTGGTGCGGGTAGCTCCTGACGCTTCCGCGGAAATCAAAAAAGCAGCCAAGGACAAGATTGTAGCGGCAAAAGCAAGGCTGGATGCGGGAGAAAGCTTTGCGGATGTGGCCAAAGATGTATCCGATGACGTGACTGCCGCATCAGGTGGTGATTTGGGTTATTTTACCCGTGGCAGCATGGTTCCCGCATTTGACAGGGAAGTGTTTGAAGGGTTAAAGGTTGGCGATATCAGTGATATTGTGAAAACCAAATACGGCTATCATTTGATTCAACTCAATGATATTCAAGAAGCAGATATTAAACCGCTTGCGGAAGTTAGAGATGAAATTTATGAGCAATTGCTTCATGAACAGGCTGCTGAAGAAGCCTATCAATTATCCCAGGATTTGGATAATGCATTGGGTATGGAAGACAGCCTGGAAGCGGCAGCAAAATCGGTAAACCTGCCCGTGCGTGACTTGGGCGCGGTCAGCCAGGATAATGTGTTGGCAGATCCGCTGTTGGGCAAGTTCAAGGAGTTGCAGCAAAAGGTCTTTGGTATGCAGCCTGGTGATGCCATTGAAATCATAGAAGTGGATGATGGGCATTATGTTGCTCTGGAAGTGGTGAATCGTATTGAGCCTGCGACCATGGCGTATGAAGATGTGGTTAAACGCGTGTTTGAGGATGTGCGCAATGATAAGGCTGTGCAGGCTGCACAAGAGATTGCCAATAAAGCATTGGCTGCTGCAAAAGAAGGTAAAAATATAGATGATTTGGTGCAGCAATTTGGCCAAGGCAAATTTATTTCCAAACCTGTTCGCAGCAATGGTGAGGGTGATGATGCGGCTTGGTTAAGTGCTGTACTTGAGCCAGCTTTTCACACACCAGATAAGCACTGGGTGGATACAGTGATGGCAACGCCAGATGGCTTTGCAGTTGTTTTTGTGCAAGAGGTGCAACCTGCTGATGAGTCTTTGTTTGCCGAACAAAAAGATACAATTCGTCGTGAAGTGTTAAAAGCTAAAGGAGCTGTTCGCTTTGCAACTTGGATGGCAAGTGTGCGTGATAGGCATGATATTGATGTCAATGAGCGGGTGCTGAATCGTTTTTAATGCTCCTTTGCTCATAGATTAGTGTGAAGTCTCGTTCTGTTTTTATTACAGCAACTGATACAGATGCTGGTAAAACTTGGGTGACAAGCTCTTTGGTTACCCAAGGCTTGGCATCAGGCCTAGATATTCAGGCGTTAAAACCTATTGCAAGCGGTGTAAATCAACATGGCATCAATACCGATGTAGTAGAGCTTGCGCTTGCACAAAAGGTTAGCCCAGATGCCATCAATTATGTGACCTACCAAGCGGCAAAAGCACCTGCCATCGCAGCAAGTCTAGAGCAAAACCCTTTATCACCACCTGACTTATTGGATTGGCTAGAAATGCAACAAAAACAAGCAAATATCACGTTGATTGAAGGCGTGGGTGGTTTGATGGTGCCTTTGTATGCCGACAAGCAAAAAACGTGGCTGGTGTCTGACTGGTTACAGCGTATGCCTGATGTGGAGGTCATGTTGGTTGTGCCATTGCGTTTGGGTTGTATCAACCATGCTTTGTTGAGCTGTGAACATTTGAAGCACTTGGGGAAACCACCGCGCTGGCTTGTCTTTAACGATATGGATAACAACCAGTCTTTTGTGGAAACTCGTGATGTATTACAGCCCGTATTACGCCATATTTTGGGAGACAAGCTGGACATTCTTCATGTGCCGTATGGTGGGGCTGTGCCTTGTATTTGGTGAGAAGGTTTACATTGTGGTATTTTTTCATAAGCATTGTCATTCATGAGTGAAGTTCAACGCAAAAGAGTTCAGGATGCTCTGGAGACAAACTTGCGCCTGCATCCTCAGCAATTGGAGCTTGGCCAAGCAGAAATGCTCACCGATGCTTTGCTGCACAGGTTTGATGATTTGGAGCAACGCCTGAACACTTATATTTCAGGTGCGTCAGGCGGTGAAAGCTTGCGTAAGGGTATGCAGTCTTACCTTTCTAAACTGAATGCAAACCCTTTGATTCCTCTTCATTTTCGTCTCAAAGTGCTTAAGCGTTTTGAAGAGCAGTTGGATTTGTTTGACGCGGAAATGACGGCTGCAATTTTGAATGCGCATAAAATAGGCATTGATATGGTGCAAAAAGAAGCGCAAAACGAGCCAGGCTATTATCCCATTTTGGTGGATATGATTTCGCACGCAATTGAGCTGGCTGGAAGATTGATGCGTGACGGTTTAAGTGGTTATCAGTCTCCTGCGATTATTACTATTAGACAAGTGTTTGATTTGATGCGTTTGGGCATGACCTTACTGCCAGAGCTTCCCGATGGTATTGAGGATGAAAAGAAGCGTTTATATGCGGCGATTGTGCGCTATGAGTTGTTGAGAAATTTGGATTTTTTCAGCTTAACTAAAAAAGAGCAAGTCATGGTGATGGAAGAGCTCAAGCATCATATATCGGTGCTTACTCCATATTATTTGCCTAAAGGCGGCGTGAAAAGTGCTGATGTGCGAGGTTATAGCTTGTTGGTGACCAATCTTAGCCGCCCGCATGAAACGGCTAAAGTTGTACCTTTTGCGCCAGATGCATCGGCTACGGATTATTTGCTTGTACCTATGGATGATTTTATTGATAAATTGGTGATGTCTATTGACCGGGCTGAAAAGGT
>CAZLES010000079.1:0-4119 GCA_964558615.1 uncultured Zetaproteobacteria bacterium | reverse complement strand
ACCCAACATGCCAAACATTGCGTCAAAGCCTTATCCAAGCTTGCCAAAAAGAAGGCATTACAACGCATGAATCAGGCACATATATAGTGATGCAAGGCCCACAATTTTCAACCCGCGCTGAATCAGAGCTTTATCGCAGCTGGGGTATGGATGTGATTGGCATGACCAATATGCCAGAAGCTAAATTAGCCAAAGAAGCTGAGATTTGCTATGCTACTGTGGCCATGTGTACCGACTATGATTGCTGGCATGCCCATGAAGATAATGTGTCTGTGGCTTCGGTGATTGAAGTGATGCAAAGCAATGTTAGCCAAGCAAAAGTGATGCTGCTAACATTGTTAAAAGCTTTAACTACACAAGATTGTACTTGCCATCATACTTTAGAACAGAGTATTTTTGCAGACTTAAAAGCGCAAGATGATGCAAGCTTGCGCCCTATTTACGCACTGGTGAAACGATTTTTATGAATATGATAAAATATATACTTTTAGCAGTAGCCATACTTAGCTTTAGCGCTTGTCAAAGCGATGCTTCCAAGCGCTTGGATGATGACACCACTAAACGCGCTCGTTTGCACTATCAACTGGGTTTGGATGCCTTGCATAAAGGCTTAGTGCCTAAAGCGTTTGAAGAGCTTTATATTGCTGATGAAATCAAGCCCAATCAGCCAGACACCTTGGATGCCATTGCTTATGCTTGGCGTTTGCGTGGTGACAATAAAAAAGCAGAGAAATTCTACAAAAAAGCAATCAAAGCTAACGCAGGTTCAAGTACATATAATAACTATGGTAGCCTACTTAATGACCTAGGTAGATATGATGAGGCTATCAAATATCTAACCAAGGCGTTGGAAGATCCCAGGTATCGCAATCAATCCCTTGTTTTTGTTAACCTTGGTGATGCTTATGTGGGCAAAGGCAACCTTGAAGAAGCAGTCAAGGCATATCGCAAGGCCAAGATGCTCTCACCCACATGGACATACCCGGAGATTAAAGAGGCTGAAGCTTACACAACATTTCATCGCCCCAATTATGCGCAAGCCCTTTATGAAACCATTTTAAGAAGGGAGCCTGCCAATCAACAAGCCTTGGCAGGGCTTATTGCCTTGTTAAAAGGGCAAGGGCAAGATGATGTCTTACGAACTTATATTCAGGCTTTTATCAAAGCCAATAGCGATAAACTCCAGCAAGCATGGGCCAAGGATGAGTTGGCCATGCTAAAGGCAGCAAAGTAGCATGACACAGGAAGAACAATATCCAGAAGTTGATGAAAGCACCGCGGTCAAAGAGGCCTTGCAATGCGAAATTGGTGCCAAGCTGCAACAGGCTCGCGAGGCAAAGCATCTGACTTATGAGTATATCCTCAAAGAACTCAAATTTAACAAGACCTTTTTGGAAGCCCTGGAGTCGGGAGAATGGCATAAAATGCCTGGTGAGGTATATGCGTTAGGCTTCTTGAAGCAATATGCTCAGCTGCTTGATGTGGATGTAAGCCAGGAAGTTGAACGCATTAAAAACAAAAACTTTGAGCTGACTACACCACTTACCTACCCTGATCCTCCAATTTCTCCGAATAAAAAGTGGGCATTGGCTGCCGTGATAACTTTCATTGTGTTAATGGTTACGATCAATTTTTCAGGAACAGATGAAACATCTGTCTCACCAACTGCTGACAACATGGCTACAGCAGAAATCTCTCCAATGAACAACACACAGGATATACAAGCTTCAACAACGCAAACATCCATAAACCATGATAATGTTCAAGCTCCCGTCAAAGAAGTTACCCGGAATATACCTGAAGGTTTGCAAAACGCATCAACGAAAAACAACGAGCCACCCGAGGCAACAGCGGAAGCGACCAAAAAAAGCTATTCCTTTTATGCCGCTACGGATGATGTGTGGTTACAGGTGTATGAAGTGGTCTCCGACACAGAAAGCAAACTGCTGCGCGAGGTATTACTCAAAAAAGGACAAAGCTTTAGCATTATTGACACATCCGCAACATTGATGCTAACGGCGGGCAATCCTCGTGCCCTGGAGATTTTGGAAGGTAATCAGGTTTTGTTTGCTGCGGGTACTTTGGGAGAAGAAGGGAAAATACTGAAGCGCTTTCCCATCAACCCATAAGTTCAACGCATCATACGCTGCAAAGCCTTGCTTGACAGAGCTTGTGCCGCGGCAGCCAGCTCCGCTTCTTTTTTTCGCTGCCCTAGGCCCCGGCCTATAACCTCACCTTTTAAGGAACAAGTCGCCTGAAAGCGCGGAGCTTGGTTTACACCCAAATCCTGCACCTGATAATCAGGAACCCCCATGGATTGACTTTGTGTTAACTCCTGAAGCTCGCTTTTGGCATCACGCAAACGATCAGGTGTGACGCAACTTAAACGCTCATGCCATGCTTGAAGCACCACCTTCTTGGCTGCTTCAAATCCCCCGTCTTCAAATACTGCGCCAATGATAGCTTCAACTGCGTTAGCGGCAATCGAAGCTGATTTAAGCCTTCCCTTTTGATCACGCTCACCCTCACCTACATACAAGGCTGACGCGACTTGCCACTGTGTTGCCGTCTCCAACAGCGCTTGTTTACATACCAGATTGGCTCGCATTTTCGACAAGACACCTTCGCTAACATCAGGATAACGCAGATATAAATCCTCAGCAATGATGAGACCAAGCACCGCGTCACCCAAAAACTCCTGGCGCTCCAGATGTTCACTAGCCCTGGATGCGTGGGTTAAAGCACGCTGCAATAGTTTTGGCTTATCAAAATGATAAGCGATACGATGCTCAAGTGCCTTGATACTCAAGGCGTTGTTGCAGCAGGCGCAAAATCAAAATCCAGACGCGCTCGCAGCTTGAGTTTATCCATAAACGCAACATCTTTTTCATCATATTCTTCATCAGGGTTTACACTTTGTGGCGCGCCAAGCAACCAAATCCTCACATGATATGATGATGAAACATGCAGCTTGCCATCTCTTTTTGAGACCTCAAGGTTTTCAAAGAATGTTTGAGGTAAGGCTTGTGTATCAACACTCTGGATTTTAAGCAGCGCCATCACACGTTTTTTTACATCATCAACTGGGCTATTGACCAGGTTTTGTGTTACCCCTTCAAAAATATTCTGAATTTTCAAGTTGTTATAATAAACAGGGATAACCTTGCTTCCAACCAACACTATCGCAGCAAGTACACTGACCCAAAATGCTATTTTGAACATATCACCACTCCGTTTACAGACCTTAATGTAATAATTGACCCAACCTGTTCCAGCGAACCGAGCCAGATGCCGCATCCCATGACCACCAAATCACCACAGCCTTGCCCACCAGATATTCTTGCGGCACAAAACCCCAGAATCGCGAGTCACGTGAATTATTACGGTTGTCGCCCATCATAAAGTAATGCCCTTCAGGCACAACCCAGATTCCATCACGAATAGAGTAACTTTTGCGCAAAACGCCATGCTCCACATCAAAAAGCTTCTCTATATACTTGGCTGAAACATCCGATGATTTGTCACCCATAAAATAAGTAAACATCCCATCCGCTTTTAAAGGCATTTTTTGTCCGTTGATGTAAAGGCTATTATCAATATATTCAATCTTGTCGCCAGGGATACCGACAACGCGCTTGATATAATCCTTACTCCTGTCTTCAGGATAATCAAAAACAACAATATCACCACGTTTGGCAGGTGAAGCAAACAGTTGAATATCTGTAAATGGAATCCTTAAGCCATAGTTATAGCGACTAACAAACAAATAGTCGCCGACCAATAATGTTGGTACCATGCTGGATGAAGGAATGACAAATGGCGCAATGACAAAGCTGCGAATCACCACGGCAAACAAGCCAATCACCAACAAACTTTCTATCCATTCGCGCCATGCGGGTTTTGCGGGCTTGTCTTGTGTCTCTTTCTCTAAAGCTTGCATGGTTTCATTCATGATTCATCACCCAGTTTCAGTACAGCGAGGAAAGCCTCCTGTGGCACTTCAACGCTACCAATCGCCTTCATTCTTTTCTTCCCTTTTTTCTGCTTTTCCAACAACTTGCGTTTACGTGATATATCACCACCATAACATTTCGCGGTGACGTTTTTGCGCACACCTTT
>CAZLES010000078.1:0-4251 GCA_964558615.1 uncultured Zetaproteobacteria bacterium | reverse complement strand
AGCCATCACGGCGGTAGCACATGCTGCCAGTGTTATCGTTTTCATTGAAATCATACTTCCTCCTCTTTTGCCGTTGGTAGCGCAAATTTAGGATACTGATGCGCTGAATCAGTGTTTTGCATCACATGGGATGCTGTTATCCCTTTTGGATTACAGCAGTCTAGCTAAACAGGTATAAAAAAGCCAGCTTATTTAACAGCTGGCCTTATCATTATTTGGTTAAAGACATAAAAATTTGTGGCAGTTTTTCAGGCAACCTGTCCACATGGTCAATCACGGTGTAGTGATTGCCAAAAATATCTGCAACATACTCATCAGCGTTAGGGTCTAAGTTGATACAATAACTGTAAATACCTTGTTGCCCGAGCTCTTTTACGGCTTGATGCGCATCGTGAATCAATAATTGGTCATCATCCACATCAATATCGGCTGGCTCACCATCGGTGAGTATCAGCATGAGCTTCTTATCGGCCTTTTGTGCTTCAAGATAGTGGGCTGCATGGCGCATGGCCGCTCCCATACGCGTTGAGTATTGGGCTTCCATAGCTGCCAGGCGGCGTTTAACTTCGGTGTCAAAATGTTCTGCAAAACCTTTAATATGCGCATAACGAACATGATGCCGTGTGTTGGAGTTAAAGCCGGCAATAGCAAATTTGTCGCCCAGTTGCTCAATGGTCCATGCCAATAATGTGATGGCTTCCTGAGAAAGCTCTAAAATGGTTTGCTGGCTGCCTTTGGCTTTTTCATTTAAGGATTGTGATAAATCCAATACCAGCATGACTGCAATATCACGCCCGTCATGCTTATGGCTCATATTGATGCGAGGGTCTGGTTGTGAGCCTGCTTTAAAATCAATCAAGGAGCGAATGGCGACATCCAAATCAAGTTCAGAGCCTTCTTCCTGATAGCGGATACGCACTTTCTGTTGTGGTTTGAGGGCATCCAAAATGGCTTTCAGGCGTTTGGCAAGCGCACCATGCTTTTCCAGAATCTTGTCAATCACATTGGCATTACCACTAGGGTGGATAGCCTCATACACGCTTACCCAATCTGGGCGATAGTGTTGGGCATTATAGTCCCATTCATGATAATGCCTTGGGGGAAGGGCATTGACTTCATCTTCAGGGCTTTGTTCTTCAAGGTGTTCAAAGATGCTTTCTTCCTCATCACCTTGTTCAATGTATATCCATAAGTGACGATTATCATCACGGTAGTCCACTTCAGTATTATCAAAGTAAATATCAGGCAACAAATCAGATTGGCGACGCGTGCGTGCAATAAAGGATAGTGCGATATCAGCCATTTCAGGGCTACTGGACTCACCTTGTGACATCACATCAAAAAAACGCTGCACAAAGAAAGCAATATCTTTGTCTTTGACTGTAAAGTCAGGATCCAAAATAGCTCGTGAAACCAAGGCAAGCTTTAAGCGGATCAGTGACTTGTCTTCCAGTTGTAAATCATCCTCATTGGGAACAGGGTGCAAAGCAAGGAAAAGCTTGCGTAAGCCAGGGAATTCTTTAATGGCTAAATAATCAACACGAGAGTCTTCAAATGTTTCCACAGCCACCCGTTGAAAAGGGCTCCAGTTATCCACAATCATCTGGCTGCTCCAACGGCGATGTGCTGCCATATGGGCTAGTGTGGCGCGGTAGCGGTCAATGCCTGATACACCATGCTTATCATCATACACATCAGGTAAACGAATACCTAATTTATCATAATAAGGCATGGGTTTTCGCAATTCATCAAAGGCCAGAGAATAGGGAACCAAATAATCACTATCCTGCCAGAGTCCTCGCAGATACAAGTCCAACTGCCGTTCGTAATCAATCAGCAATGTGCCATGGCGTTCTCGCTGCATTACAGCCACAGCATCAGGGGATTGCAAAGAGAAATAGTCTTTTTGGCGCTCTGGATGGTCATGATAGTATTTTACACCGTAATCCACCCAGTTTTTATAGCCTTCAAGGCTAAGTGCTTTGAGTAAACGAGGGGACTGTTCTAGCAAGTATGGTAGTCCAGGGCTGGGGAAGGTCTTATGATGTCCGTGGACGGATGCTGTGGTTTTATCCATCATGTCTTTGAGTATATCAAAATAATGATGAAGTTGCTCATAGCTATGCAAGCTTTTGCTAACCGCGGCCAGGGTTTGCAAGAAAGGTACAATAGCCTTGAAGTTAGTATTGTTGGATAGAAACAAGCAAAAATCTTTAATATCGGGTAAGATTTTTTCCCCAACGATGGATGCCACGGTGGGCGCTTCTTCCAAAAAGATTAAAAGCGGCTCAACACCACGCCCCATTTTACCAATAAAGCGAGCGTTTTCGATATAAGCATCCACACCTGCTGGTGTTAATAATGCCTTAGCTTCCTTGATACACTCATCAAAAACCCTGTCAGCATTAGGAAAACGACAATTGAGCGCTTCCCAATATGCCTGGTTTTCGGCAGAGCGTTCTTGCGGTTCTACGATTTCAGTCATATGAGAGACTTAGGCAAAAATGGTTTCAATCGCATGATCCAGGGTCGCGCGAATATCAGCATCATCCGTAATCGGGCGAACCAGCGCCATGCGACATGCCGCTTTAGGCTCAATGCCACCTTGAATCAATGTTGCAGCATAGGTGAGCAGGCGAGTGGATATACCTTCATCCAGGCCATGACCTTTTAAGTTGCGCGCGGCTATGCCCACTTTGACAAGCTTGGCAGCCAATGCGTTGTCAACACCAGTTTCTTTTTCCACAATCGATGTTTCTACAGTTTCAGAAGGGTAATCAAATTCAAACCCTGTAAAGCGTTGCTTGGTCGATTGTTTCAAATCTTTCATCAAGGATTGATAGCCAGGGTTATATGAAATCACAAGCTGGAAATCGGGGTGTGCTTCAATCAGCTCACCCTTTTTGTCCAAAGGCAAGGTGCGTCTATGGTCGGTTAGTGGATGAATCACCACAGTGGTATCCTGGCGCGCTTCCACAATTTCATCCAGGTAGCATATAGCGCCAATACGCGCGGCGGTGGTAAGCGGGCCATCCAGCCAGCGTGTGCCGTTGGCGTCCAACAGATAACGACCTACCAAATCTGATGCAGTCATATCTTCGTTACAAGCTACGGTAATCAAGGGTTTACCAAGCTTCCAAGCCATATATTCAATAAAGCGAGACTTGCCACAGCCTGTTGGCCCTTTGACCATGACAGGCAGACGAGCAGCATAAGCAGCTTCATACAGTTCAACTTCATCACCTTGTGCTTCGTAAAAGGGCTCTTCTTTGATTGTGTATTGTGCTTTGTTGTTCATCATAACCTCGTATCTTAAGAAAACGGTTTTCAACCAGTATTGAAGCGCAATTATACGGTGTTGAAATAAAAATACATACTTATAATTCTTATGGATTACATCAGTTTTATTGATGGGTGGACTTGTCAGCCATAAACTGCTTCTATTCACTGCATGAGTGCACAAGTCAAGCTGGAACATTCATGGAAACAGCGCTTACAGGCCGAGTTTGGTCGGGCTTATATGCAAAACTTGCGTACTTTCCTCAAAACAGAACTGCGACATGGCAAAACCATTTATCCGAGGCCTCATCAGTATTTTGCGGCGCTGAATCTTACACCATTTGCAGATGTGAAAGTGGTTATCCTGGGTCAAGACCCTTATCATGGTGAAGGTCAGGCGCATGGTTTGTGTTTCTCTGTTGCTCCGCATGTGACTCCTCCTCCTTCCCTAAAAAATATCTACGCGGAAATGCATCAGGATTTGGGTTTGCCCATCCCTAATCACGGTTGTCTGGTGAACTGGGCAAGGCAAGGTGTATTGCTGTTAAACAGTGTGCTTACGGTAGAGAAGGGCAAAGCCGCATCACACCAGAAGAAGGGCTGGGAGCAGTTTACAGACCAAATCATTGCCCGCATCAATGATGAGAAAGCGCATGTAGTATTTATCCTTTGGGGTGCGTATGCACAGAAAAAGGGCGCATGTATTGACAGGCGAAAGCACCTGGTGATTGAAGGCTTGCACCCATCGCCATTATCCGCGCACCGTGGTTTTTTTGGCCAACACTATTTTTCAAGGGCTAATGATTATTTGGAGCAGCATCATCGCCAACATATCAACTGGCTTCTGCCTGACACGGCGATGGCTGCCACACAGTTTGAGCAGGCTGAATCCAGGCTCCGCGAGATTTATCATATGTCATAAAAAAGGCACCCACTTGCGTGGATGCCTTGCTTGGAGTTTGGTTTAAAAAA
>CAZLES010000077.1:0-4264 GCA_964558615.1 uncultured Zetaproteobacteria bacterium | reverse complement strand
CAAGTCTTTTTAGAGTCGCCCAAACGTATCCTTAAAACATTACAAGCCTTGCAAGACTTGGAGGATATGGGCAATCGACCATGTGTGGTTGGGCGCGAACTTACCAAAATGTATGAAGAATTTATCCATGGTACTTTGGATGAGGTGGTAGCCCATTTTCAAGCGCATGATGGTCGGGGAGAAATGGTAGTGATGATTGGTGCTGGGGAACAAACTGAAGCCGATGATGTGATGATTCAGCAGGCTTTGGATATAGCGTTGGCAAGTGGTTTGTCGGCATCGGCATCAGCTAAACAAGTTGCCAAAAACTTGAATGTTTCACGCTCACGAGTTTATACCCTAGTGCATGCTAACAAAGATGAGCACGATTAAAGGTAGGGCTGCTGAAGATGTGGCAGTCAAGTTCTTAAGAAAGAAGGGTTATCTGATTTTGGATAGAAACCGCAGGTTGGGGCGGGGTGAGCTGGATATTGTGGCGACAGATGCTGATATTTTGGTGTTTGTTGAAGTCAAAGGGCATCAAAACCGTGAATCAAGCTTGGATGCCATGCATGTCGATAAACAACAGCGTATGGTATCTGCTGCACAAACATGGTTGGGGCAACACCCTGAATTTGCCCATCATCAATGCCGCTTTGATTTGGTGGTAGTGATTCCATCAACCATTCCACTTATGCCTGCAAAGATCGAACACATCACTGATATGATTCGACTTTAGTTGTTTCTAAGGTTGCAACCTTTTCTAAAGCGGTACATAAGCTTGTGATTTGGGCTTCATTCAATTGTTTGCCATGATCTTGTACAAAGAATACATCCACAATCCGTTCACCAAAGCTGGAAATGGCTGCGCCATGAATGGAAAAACCTGCTTGAGTGATGGTGTAGGTGAGCGCTGCAAGTAGCCCAGGCCTATCGGCTGCGGCAACTTCAATCGCTGTTTGGCTAAAGGATGCCAAAGGAAGACTACGCACACGAACAGGTACACGCTCCATCAATACATTGGATTTGTATGGGATATTAGGTGGTGAAAGTGGCGTATTATCTTCAAGGGTAGCTTCAATGCGCGATTGTAAGCGTGTTAAGTCATGAGATTCAACCAAAGGCTGTTTATCTTTGGTTTGAATATGAAACACATCCAACACTTTTCCACTTCCTAGAGAAAAGGCATGAGCCGCAACCACATGAATTTGCCCCGCGGCAATGGCGGCGGCCAACTTGGCAAATAAAGCAGGCTTTTCTTGAGCCGCAATCATGACCATGGTATCGCAACGTTCATGATCAACAAAAGTATCGATAGCAAAATGACTTTGATCATCCAAAAAGCCTGATTCTAAAAGCATTTCTGCTATAGGCACGAGCTGATAGGGCGGAAAGTGAGCAATGCATCGGTTGGGCAAAGCCTCAAGTATCGGTTGAATAGCTTGCCCTTGGTGTGAAGATTGTATGGTGCTGCGAATGCGTGCTTGTTGCTGCTCTTCCAAAACTTCGGGGTTGACTTTTTCACCCATTAAGGCGTGATGAGTGGCATGGTAAAGCTGGCGTAGCAATGCGCCTTTCCAATCATTCCACACATTAGGACCAACAGCTGCGATATCCGCCACAGTAAGGCACAACAAACAGTTGAGACGCTCAATATTACCCACCTTGTCAGCAAAAGCCTGAATCACTTCAGGGTCGGATAAATCAGAGCGTTGTGAGGTAACAGCCATCATCAAGTGTCTGCGTACAAGCCATGAAACCAGATTGGTTGCGTCTTCGGTCATGTTCAGGCTTTGGCAAAATTCCCTGGCCAACACTTCACCATTTTTAGAGTGATCGCCAGGCATACCTTTGGCAATATCGTGGAACAGCAGCGCAAGATATAATAATTCAGGGCGTTTGAGGCGGTGGAACACTTCATGCGCAAGCGGCAGGCGTGTTTCACGGTCATGGTGTGCCATATTTCGTGCTTCCGCGATAGCACGAATGGTATGTTCATCCACGGTATAGGCGTGATATTGGTTAAATTGCCCCAAGCCAACAACCTTATAGAACGCGGGCACAAAACCACCCAATACACCTGTGTCTTTCATTTCTTTCAGCGCCCATGCCACATTGCGTGGATGTTTCAGGATGCGTAAAAACATTTGTTGCGCTTCAGGGTTGGCGCGAAACTCATCATTCATCAAATGGCGCTCATCTTCACGAATTTGGCGAAGTGTTGCGCTGCTTAAGTAGCGGTGATCTTCTTGTGCGACATTAAAAACGCGCAATAAGTTCAGAGGATTGTCCTTGAACACATTGGCATGGGCAATGCCAACCTTGTTGCCCGTTAATGTAAAGTCATCATCAATTTTTTTGGTGATTTTGAATAAGGATGAGTGGACCTGCTCATCAATATCCTGCAAGATTAGCCTTGTAACACGGGCAATACGACCTGCTTGACTGAAATAATCCTTCATCAAGCCATCCACCGCGGGCAAATGTTCCACAGCTTGATATCCCATGGCATCGGCGAGTATGGCTTGCTGCTCAAAAGATAATCTATCATTGGGGCGTTTGGTTTGCAGGTGTAGGCCTACGCGACAGCGCCATAAAAAATCCTGCGCGGTCAGCAAATCATTCATTTCACGTTGTGAAATATGTTGATTGTTTACTAACGCATCCAAGTTATCTACACCAAACCATGCTTTGGCAATCCAAAACACCGATTGCACATCACGCAGACCACCTTTGCATTCCTTAATATCAGGCTCCATCAAAAAAGCGGAATCGCCTGTGCGTTGATGCCTTAGCTTTAATTCCTGCAGCTTGGCTTCCACAAACTTTTTGCGTTGTTTTTTGAAGAAAACAGTAGTTTCTTGCCTTAAATGGTCAAAAAGTTCGTTGTTTCCATGTAAAAGACGCGTTTCCTGGGCTGTGGTTGCCGAGTTCCAGTCCTTTTTCATATGGTCAATGGTTTCCTTGATTGTGCGCACGGCATGCCCAACCTTGGCGCTCATATCCCACATGACATACATAAAGCTTTGAATATCTTCATTCATTTGTTCACTGGCATCATCAGGCAGGATGAACCAAATATCCCAATCCGATTGCGGGGCAAGTTCACCACGCCCATAACCACCCACTGCGACAAAGGCGATGTGCTTGGCACTTTGTGGCGCGATTTCTTGCCAGATATGGGTGAGTATATCATCCACACCCTGGCACATTTGCCGCATCAATGCTGAACCACTGCTTTGCGCCGCAAAAGATGCGGCAACATCGGCATAAAGTTTGTCCAATTGTTCTTTGCCATAAGTGATGAGTTCAGGATATTTTTGGCTCATAGGTCTTGTCCTTGCGGTTGTAAAATCGTGTCTTTGGCCACATCGGATGTTGTGGGAAAGTCAGTGATATAATGCAAGCCTCGTGACTCATGGCGTTGTTGGGCGCTGCGAATCATCAAGTCAGCAAGCAATGCGAGATTGCGCAGCTCTAACAAGCTGCGGCTTAATGGGTGTTGCCAGTAGTATTCAGCGATTTCTTCATGGATAAGAAGTAAACGTCTTCTCGCTCTGCGTAAACGCTCGGATGAGCGTACAATACCGACATAGTTTGACATGGTTGCGCGAATTTCATCCCAGTTGTGTTTGATTTGTACACGTTCTTCTTCGGGGACAACGCCACTGCTATCCCATGCGGGCAAAACAAGGGGGGTATGGGTATCTTTATCTTGCGCAATACGTTTCGCGCATTGATCCGCCATGACCAAACATTCCAGCAAGGAATTGCTGGCAAGGCGGTTTGCCCCGTGCAACCCCGTGCAGGCCGTTTCTCCAATCACGGATAGCCCCGCGATTTTTGTTTTTCCACTTATATCTGTTTGCACGCCACCACACATATAATGAGCCGCAGGCACAACAGGAACAGGCTGCTTGCTCATATCCATGCCCATATCCTGGAGTTTGCGCTGAATATTGGGGAATTGGGCATGGATTTTGTCCGCTCCCAAATGGGTGACATCCAAGTACATGCAATCTTCACCCGTTTTTTTGATTTCATGGTCAATGGCACGGGCCACAATATCACGGGGCGCAAGCTCGCCTCGTTCGTCATAATCAAAGGCAAAGCGCCGCCCTTGCCTGTCCACCAAATGCGCGCCTTCGCCTCTTAATGCTTCGGTGAGCAACATGGTTGAGCCGCTTGGGTTATACAGGCATGTGGGATGAAATTGCATAAACTCCAAATTCATCACAGCACACCCTGCGCGCCATGCCATGGCAATGCCATCACCCGTCGCCGC
>CAZLES010000076.1:0-4265 GCA_964558615.1 uncultured Zetaproteobacteria bacterium | reverse complement strand
ATTTCTTTATGTCATGTTAATATGGCAAAAGGTCGCGCATTATAATTCGGTTATCTCTAGGAGCAATCTTTTTGTGTTATTATGCGAAAGAAACCTGTTTATTTGGTGCAGGCTTTAAGATGTACATCAATTTTCATGATGTGATTAACCAACCAACTGGTCAAAAAATCTTTTAATTGTTGAAGTAACTCATCACTTATGCCTTCGCGTTCTAGTTTTTGTTCGGCTTTATGAAAAGCCGCTAGAAGTTTAGCGTGTTGATCTTTGTTTTTGGCGGCAATAGGACACTTGGCTTGACGCATACATATTTCTTCATAACAGAAATGGCTTCGAGTATATAAGCCAAGAGCACTCATGAAGTTTTCTACCCACTGTTGTGATGCGCCATGTTCAATATGGTCTTCTAGCTCATCAAGGTAGGCAAAGATTTGTTTGTGCTGATTGTCTATTTCATCGTTGCCAGTTGCATATTTATCGTCCCACTGAAAGCCCATACCTTACCTCTTTGTTAATGTGCCACAAAATGACAAGGGAACTGTAGCGTGCTGCAAACAAAGCTACAATCATAGATTTTCGTCTGTACTAAAGCTTGGTCTGATCGTACCTTCTTGTTAGCTTGTCCCTATGTTTAAACCTGATTTTAACCAAGTTGTTCCTGAGGCTATATTACAGGTCTGCCGTGTGCTTGAAGGAGCAGGTGGTAGAGCATGGCTGGTGGGTGGCTGCGTGCGTGATATGCTACTTGGTTTCGTGCCGTATGACTGGGATATTGAGATTTATCAGATGGATGAGAAAAAACTAATCCAAGCACTTCAAGGTTTGGGTAGGTTTGAGCATGTGGGCAAACAATTTGGCGTATATAAGTTATGGCTTAAGGATATAGAAATCGATATTGCCCTACCGAGAAAAGAAATCAAAACAGGTAAGGGGCACACAGCCTTTGATGTAGTGTGCGACTCAGAGTTGGCACCTGAGCAAGCGGTGTTGCGCCGAGATTTTACTATCAATGCCATGATGTTTGACCCTTTAAAAGATGAGCTTTTGGATTTTCATGATGGGCAGAAACATTTGCAAGTCAAGCAACTCAAGCATGTATCCCCAGCTTTTGTCGAAGACCCGCTAAGACCATTGAGAGCCATGCAGTTTGCTGCGCGCTTTGGTTTAACTTTGGATGCGCAAACAGCGGATATGTGCAAGCAGTTATTAAGTGAAGCAGCATCATTGTCAAGCGCACGAGTTTGGCAGGAGTGGTTAAAATGGAGTCAAGCAGAACACCCAAGCTTGGGTTTGCAAGCGTTAAAAGATATGGGTTGGGATGCGTTTTATCCTGAACTCTTAGCTTTGCAGGGCTGTGTGCAGGACAAGCATTGGCATCCAGAAGGAGATGTATGGACACATACATTATTGGTGGTGGATGAGGCTGCACATTTACTTAAAGAACGTGAATTACAAGGACAGGAGAAAGTTGTGCTGCTATTTGCAGCACTATGTCATGATTTAGGTAAGCCTTTAACCACTGTGGTGCTTGATGATGGGAAAGTCGTATGCCCAAAGCATGGTGAGGCAGGGATAGAGCCGAGTATGGATTTTTTAAACCGTATTGGTGCGCCAAAGTGGTTAAAAAAAGCGGTTTCTCCGTTGGTGAAAGAACATGTTGTTCACCTTGAAGCCCAGTTGAGTGATAAGTCCGTGCGCTGTTTGGCATATCGTTTGCAGCCTATGCATATCCGTTTGTGGGAAGTGTTAACCGAGGCTGATGCTTGTGGTCGCCACCCTGCACCTCCAGAAAGACCTGCGTTGGCATGGCTTAAGCGTGCTCAGATGTTGCAAGTTGCTAATGCACCTGCAACACCTATTATCACAGGAAAGTTGCTGTTGTCTCAAGGTTTAAAACCATCTGTGGGTATGGGTAAGTTGCTTGATGCTGCATATCAAGCACAAATGCGAGGTGACTTTAATGATAGAATATCGGCACTTATTTGGCTTGAGAAACAGGGGGTTGCAAACGTAAATAAATAAGCGCAACATACCCCTATTGTAATTATTGTTACTGCGCAAAAGGGGTTGCTATGCATCAATACCGTCGTTTTTCCGACGCTTCGATGAGTGAAAAAATCCTTGATTCAATGTTTTTACTGATGATAGGAACGGCTTATCTTTTTGCAATTTTGCAGACATATTACACGCATCAAGGTCGTGATGGCGAGCCAGGACTGTCCGTTAAGGATGTGATGATTGCTTATTATGGCAAACATGAGCAAACGCGTTTAGGGGCAGCGATTGTAGGGCCTATGGCGGGAAACTTTCCTTCTGTGAAAGCTAAGCAAGATGTGTTAGATTGGATTGAGAATGGAGGCTCTGAAGAGGGTTATAAAGCTAAGGTAAAACCCATACTGGATAGAAATTGTATTATGTGTCATTCGCAAGAAAGTGGCATGCCTGTACCTTCGCTGGAGACTTATGATAGTGTTAAAGCATTAACTAAAGTGGATACAGGGGCATCTATTCAAACCTTGATTCGGGTGTCTCATATTCATTTGTTTGGTATTGGTTTTATTCTATTTTTGGTTGGGCGAATCTTTATTCTTTGTGAAATGCCAGTGCTATGGAAGCGTGTGATTGTTGTGATTCCTTTTGTCGCTGTTATGCTTGATATTATGGCATGGTATATCACCAAGGTGGTGCCTAGCTTTGCTTATGTTGTTGTTTTTGCAGGCGGTCTGATGGGAATATCCCTTTGGGTACAGATTTTACTATCAGGTTACCAAATGTGGTTTTTGAAAACTGAAGGAAAAGGAGAGGAAGATGGGTAATTTATTTAAAACTTTAGCAATTATTGCAGGTGTGGCATTATCATCTCAAGTTAGTATGGCTTCGGATATGCCAGATGGAGCAAAAATCTTTAAGAAAAAATGTAAAATGTGCCATGCCATTAATAAAAAGAAAGTTGGTCCTGCAGTGGCTAGCATGAATATGGATACGGACATGCTGATTGAAACCGTGACCAATGGTAAAAAACGTATGCCAAAATTTGGGCATAAGTTGTCGGCGGATGAGATTCAGGCGGTTGTTGCATTTATTCAAAGCAAGCATGCTGAATAAACAATGGCGGAAGTAACGGGCTCGGAGTTATTCAATCTAGAACTGATCAAAAAACATGATAAGGCAGGGCCAAGATACACCTCATACCCAACAGCGCCTATGTTTCATGATGGCATTGATTCGCAAACTTATGCGCAAACATTAAAACGTGTGGCAGCGGATGATGCGCCACTATCATTATATATACATATCCCTTTTTGTAATACCGTGTGTTATTACTGTGGCTGTAATAAAATTGTGACCAAACAATATGATAGAGCACAGCCTTATCTGGATTTGTTGTTTCAGGAAATTGACAAGGTGGCAAGCTTGGTGGGTAAAACAAGACCAGTAACCCAGCTTCATTTTGGCGGCGGAACACCAACATTTTTGAATGACACGCAAATCCGAGCTTTGATGGGTAAGCTTAGGGAATCGTTTCAGTTTGTGGATGATGATAGTGCTGAATACAGTATTGAAATGGATCCCAGAGAATGCACGCCTGAAACGGTAAAGACACTCAGGGAGGTTGGCTTTAACCGCATGAGTATGGGGGTGCAAGATTTTGACCCTGTTGTGCAAAAGGCAGTGAATCGTATCCAAAGCAAAGAAGTGACCTTAAATGTGCTCAATGACGCGCGGCGAGAAGGCTTTAAGTCGATGAATATCGATTTGATGTATGGCTTGCCGCACCAAACGGTAGAAACATTTGATACCACGCTTGCCCAAATTATTGAGTTTAGCCCTGATAGAATTGCCCTGTTTAATTATGCGCATTTGCCAGAGATGTTTATGCCGCAACGGCGCATTGATGCGTCTGCCATGCCTAGCCCGCAGGAAAAGTTGAATATTTTAGAACATAGTATCCATAAGCTTATTGATGCGGGTTATGTGTTTATTGGCATGGATCATTTTGCCAAGCCTGATGATGAATTAACCATTGCTCAACAACAAGGCAAGTTGTATCGCAATTTCCAGGGCTATTCCACGCAGGCCGATTGTGATTTGATTGGTTTAGGTTTGACTTCCATTGGTTATGTGGGTGGCAGTTTTTTTCAGAATCAAAAAGAAATGGATGCCTATGAAGCTGCCATTCAGGAAGAAGGGCTGGCTGTGTTTCGGGGTTATACATTATCCGATGAGGATCATTTGCGCAGGGCTGTGATTATGCGATTGATGTGTGA
>CAZLES010000075.1:0-4267 GCA_964558615.1 uncultured Zetaproteobacteria bacterium | reverse complement strand
AAGCTTATGCAGCACTTTTGCGAAAAGATGGGCGCAAGGTCAATCTTGTGAGCCCTGAAGATTTAAGGCTTGAAAGTGATGGTTTGCATGTTCAGGGCAGCAAAGTCGATATGATTTATAACCGGCACACCGATTTTTACTTGGAATCAGAGCCTATGCAGCATATCCGCCAAGCCTATATGGGCAAACAGGTTGCACTTAACCCATATCCCAGAAGTTATGCTTTGATTGGCGATAAAAATCGCATGGTGGATTGGTGGCGAGATGGCTTCTTATCATTTTTGCCACAAGACAAACAAAACTTGATTCATGCTGTTGTACCTAAAACACACCGCTTGTCTGAATATGACCGTAACCAAGCTTGGGCAGAGCGAAAACAGTGGGTTTTTAAGCCTGCAGCAAAGCATGGTGGCAAAGGTGTGTTATTGGGCAAAAGCATCAGTCGCAAACGTTTTGACATGCTAAATCCAGATAGCACAGTGATACAAGAGTTTGTACCAGCGAGTCAGGTTAACATTCATGGGAAATTATTAAAATTTGATGTTCGCTTGTATATGCATGGGCAGCAGTTAGTTGGCATGGCAGGGCGAGTATGGAGCGGGCAAATCACCAACTTTCGAGAAGAGGGGAGTGGTTGGACTCCTATTCGGGTTAAAAATTAGGTTTTGCAATATAAACACTCTCCAAGCCTTGCTATCGTGATTCCCGTCTTAAACGAGGGGAAAGTATTGCCGATGGCGTTAAAATCGCTTCAAGGGCTTGCTGTGGATGAGCTTATTTTTGTGGATGGAGGCTCTCAAGATAATTCTGTCAAACTAATTCAAGATGCAGGCTTTGTTTGCCTTCAAAGTGAGCCTGGTAGAGCCAAACAAATGAATCTAGGTACAAGATATACAGAATCAGAAATTATCCTTTATTTACATATAGATACATCAATAAATTCAAGTAATATCTTGAATATCAAAAAAACTTATAGTCAAGGTTTTTTATCAGGAAGATTTAATATACTATTATCGAATAGAGCTATAACATACCGAATAATAAGCTTTTTTATTAATGTTCGCTCTTGCCTGACCAAAGTGAGTACGGGTGATCAGGGTATATTTGTCAGCCGTGAAGCTTATGAGGCTGTCGGTGGCATTCCTGATATTGCCTTGATGGAGGATGTAGCGTTTAGCAAGAAGCTTAAAAAGCTGGGAAAAGTCGCGTGCCTTAAAGATACGTTAATCACGTCAAGCAGGCGTTGGGAAACTTGCGGTGTGTGGCGGACAATCTATTTGATGTGGAAATTGAGGCTGTTATTTTGGCTGGGAGTATCCCCGGATACATTGGCTAAAATGTATCGGGACGCACGTTAAATGCGCATTATTATTCTGGGAAAAGCGCCTGTGCCTGGGCGGGTTAAAACAAGACTAATGCCTGAGTATTCCGCGGTAGAGGCAGCGGCGTTACATGCGCGGATGATGGAAACTGTCTTGAAAAAGGTTTGTAGTTGCTTTGATGATGTTTGGCTGGCCGTGGATGATATTCATCATGAAGTTGTCAAATCGCTTGTAAAGCGTTTCAGGATCGAATTACATGCGCAGGTATCTGGCGATTTGGGAAAACGCTTGCAGGCTCTTATGCGCGAGTCACTTGCAAGGGATGAGAAACCTCTCATGTTTTTAGGCACGGATTCCCCACATGTCGCGATTCAGCGCTATCAGGCAGCAAAGACGGCGCTTAAACAGCACGATATTGTAGTCGGAGCTGTTGAAGATGGTGGCTATGATTTGATTGCCGTGAGACAAAATTTACCTGAAGTGTTTGAATATATCCCATGGGGTTCAGCTTTGGTAATGCGTGAAACACTTAAAAATATCAATAAGTTAAATTTAGATGTTAAAGTGCTTCCAACATCTTTCGATTTGGATAAACCTGAAGACTTAAGGCGGGCTCCGCCTGCATCCTGGTGATTATTTTTTCATCTATAAGTTTACATAATATATATTATGCGACATTAACGATATGGAAATAGTATGATTTCTCAAAAGCTTGAACCAGCCCCGGATTGATATGATGACCATGATCCTTGGTATGCAGTTGCTCACTTATGCATATACTACCCCGTATGGACCATCTTGAATTTTGGCAATATGTTGCTACAGCCTTGATATTTGTCTGGACAGGCTTTGTCCGCTCGGGTTTGGGGTTTGGTGGCGCAGCTCTTGGTTTACCCCTGTTACTGCTCGTTGTGGACAATCCATTGCTTTGGATTCCGCTGATTGGTATTCATCTCCTGTTTTTTAGCGGTATCACTGTTGGTACACGTTTAGGGGCTGTGGATTGGCCATTTCTTAAGAAAGCTTTTGCTATCATGATTATCCCCAAGCTTGTGGGTGTATTTGGCTTGCTCACCTTTCCTCCAGAGATTATGACAACATTTGTCTATCTTATGACTCTGATTTATGGTGTGATGTATTTATTCAGGTATCAGCTCAAAAGCCAGAGCCAGGCTTTTGATATCTTTTTATTGGTTATTGGTGGTTATATTAGCGGCACATCCTTAATTGGCGCACCACTTATTGTTGCCGTATTCACACACAGCGTTGCCAAGGAAAAGTTGAGAAACACCCTTTTTGTACTCTGGTTTGTGCTTGTCACCATCAAGTTATCAGTGCTGGCCAGTGTGGGTGTGGAATTTTGGTGGGTTCATCATGTGTGGCTTCTTCCTGCCGCGGCTATTGGTCATGTGATTGGCCTTAAGTTTCACGATTACCTTATTGCACAGGATGCGGTACATTTCAAACAATGGATTGGTGCCATGTTGATTGTCATATGCCTGATTGGTTTGTTAAGATAGCTTAAACCAGCACATCAAGGCTAAACTCAAAGGGGTCGCTCCGATCACCAAACTTGATAACATGCTTACCTGGCGTAAGTTTGACAATCGCATCATTATTACTGTTGTGCACGATTTCTTCTCCATCAATTTCACAGTAGTCGCCATAATGCACCACGCGTAATTCCAAACCGCCCTCTTCAGCCTCATCAATCACAATATGCCTTTCATTGACACGCAGGCTGCACCCAGTTAGCCGCACATCAATACGCTTGGGGTCGTCAAACAGCTCTGTGACAGTAAGTGGTGGTCTGTACGCGCCAAATACCCAGGGTAAATGACCAATCATTTTGGGGCGATTACATAGGGCCTGTCTGGCATGGTCATTCAGGCCTTCAAGTCTGGCAAAAGCAACAAATGTCTCATCATTTTCATCAACTTCTTCATCAATCAGCACATTTTGCAGCCGGGTAAACAACGCGGCCAAAAGCGGAGCCAATGCGCCTCCAGGCTTGTTGACCAGGCGAATAAGTGTGCCACGGTCTATCACCTCAACTTCTCCATCCGTAAGCGCGACAACCGTTGCCGTTCGTTCGCTGGACAAGCCTGCAAGTCCTAGTTCACCAACAATTTCTCCAGCCTGTAACACGCTTTTGACCAGTGTGCCATCAGGACGCGTACGCTGCACTTCCAACCAGCCAGATTTAATCAAATATGCGGCTGTATCTTTATCACCTTGTGTGATAAGCCTTTCGCCCTCTCTAAAACTCATAATATTTGCCATATCAAGCCCTCAAACCTTAAAACATGCTTTCGCACAATGTATCTTTATTGATAAATTGCTCGTGTATGTAAGAAACGTCACAAAAATCAATACTTACAACAGGTTGGTGCTGTTCAGCATTAAAACCAAACGCTATTTCCTTGTCCAGCGTGATATAAGCTTCAAGTATAATTCATCAAAAGGTTTCCACTTTCTTATCGAACCCCAGCATTGAGCGGATGCCAATATAACCTTGCCTTCCTAAAAGTCAAAACATGTAGTGCCCTTGAAAACAACGTGTGTACTATCGTCTGGACTTCTTCTGCTTATAACATTATCTTCAATAATGGAAAAGGATATCAACCATGACAACATTATATTATGTACATGACCCTATGTGTTCATGGTGTTGGGCATTTCGCCCCACGCTCACCAAGCTATTAGCGAAGCTTCCATCACATATCAAAGTGCAATATCTCGTTGGTGGGCTTGCGCCTGATAGCGATGAGCCTATGGATAAAGCCACGCAAGCCATGATTCAAAAGCATTGGCACACCATCATCAAAAAAGTACCCCATACACAGTTCAACTTCGATTTCTGGGCAATCAACACACCCCGCCTCTCCACCCCTGCGTGCCGCGCTGTGCTTGCTGCCAAAGCCCAAGATACCAATAAAGAAGAT
>CAZLES010000074.1:0-4311 GCA_964558615.1 uncultured Zetaproteobacteria bacterium | reverse complement strand
CCGCAGCGGGTTATGGGCGTTTTGGCGAAGACCAACAAGCCAAGGCTAAGCGAGAGAAACAAATGCGCGCGAAAGCACTGGCAGAGCAAAAGAAGAAAGAGCTTGCAGAACAGGAAGCTATGCGTGCTTCTATGTCGCCATTGGAGGCAGAGTTGGATCGCTGGATAGCTTCAAACCCTGAGCCTAATACAGTGTCCGCATGGCTGGATAAAATGGAGCAAACTGATACTCAGGAGGAAAAATTACAGATTGCACAGACGATGAAAGCATACTACGAGCAGCGTGGCACATGGAAAAAACCAAGCAAGAAGCAAAAGCCGAATGTGCAGCGCATTAAGGCTGCTTTAAACGCATGATGAACAAAGGCTTGATGCAGGCAGCAAAAAATAAGTCTCGTCTGGCGGATATGACTGGGCTGGCAAACCCGACATTATCCAGCTTGGCTTTTTTGGTGTTGTTTGTGATTACCTTAGGTTGGTTAGGGGATACTTTGCTGGAAGTACTTCATACTTTTTTGGATGTGGAGCATCATTCTTGGCGCAAGCTTGTTGTGGGCATTTTGCCATTTATGCTGGTATTTTTTGTGGGCTGGTTGCGTTGGAAACTGGCGCAAAGAAAACGTGTAAAACTAAAAATGCAGGCATCTGAAATTACACCACATGCGGGTATGATTGTCTTTCTTTCAGCTATTAACTCTCCAAAGCATATTGAGCGACTAAAACAAGCCGATTGGACAGTTTTGGATGCAGAACGCTTTTCTTGGAAACCCGTGCAGCGTGGGATGGAAGCGCATAGGCAGCGATTGAAAACCGTATGGGTCGTTTGTTCGCCAGAAAGTAGTGCGCAATATGAATGGTTTGAGGCAATGTTTCAGGAGCTTTACCCTGAAGTGTCATTTAGCCGTCGGAATGTTGGTAGTTTTGAAGGTATATCAGATATTACAGATGTATTAGAAGGCATATTTAGTGATTTACCCAAAGAGATGGATGAATCTGATGTGGTCATTGATATCACAAGCGGGCAAAAGCCAGCATCCATTGCAGGTATGATGGTATCTTTGGTGAATGCCAATCGACAGGTGCAATATGTGCAAACCAATACACCATTTGCTGTAAAAACCTATGACTATCAAATCAAAACAGTGGGCAAAGGAATTATATTACAATGATGACCATAGATATTTCAACCCTTTATGATGAAACAGCCAAGCTCTCTCAGCTTGATGAGTATGTCTTGCAAGCCAAAGCTTTGGCTGGCGAAGGCAATGTGGTGACGCTAACTGGGGCTGCCCCTGTTTGGTTGTATCTTAAAATTGCCCATGCTTTGCATGGTAAAGTCGTCAAACTTTATTATGATTCACCCGCAAGCGGTACAATCTTAATCTTTGATCATGACCCCCATGATTAAATCAGGCAAATTAAACAATAGTATTTTTAATACAGGAGCAATACATGAATGATTTACCATGGCAGTCTTTACTGCTTTTTCCAAAATACCCCATTTTGTCTGCTGTATTATTGTTTTTAGGGATAACTTTTATATTGTGGATGGCGCATAAACAGGTGGAAATGCTGTTGCGCCGTTTTCTGATTAAATTATCGCATGGTTTTCGTTTGGTTGCGCGTTGGCTAGCTCAACATGCCAATGCTCTACATCAACGCGCAGATGAATTAGCAGAAGAATATTTTATGAGCACATTGGAAAAAAGGATAGATGGCGAAATTATTCGTTTATCTAGCCGTGTAGAAAAAGATTTAAACGGCTACCCTACTATCAATCATAAATTAACCACTTTAATCGATCAGTATAATGAAAAGTATGATGAGGCTCAGCATGTTTCTGTTCACAATAAGCTCAATGTGAATCATTTGAACAACAAAATCGATCAAGCTCTTTCAAATGGTGACCAAGCTTTAGCCAATCTAGTGAAGCTACGCAAAGACCTCAAAGAGACACACAAGCGTATGCACAAAGAAGCGCGTAAAGACGCATCCAAAAGAATGAAAGCGCTTCATAAACTACGTTCACCTGCTCGTCAATTGGGCAAAACACTCCATAAAGTCAATGGCTTGATTGAAAGTGTAAAAAGATCTTCTGATGATACAACCGCACAAATTAAGAAGTATAAAGAAATGAGCAATAACAGAGACATGCGGCTTAAAGCTGCCAACAATTCTGTGCTAACACGCTTTATGATAGGTATATTCTTTTTGTTAATTATTACAGGCGGAGCCTTTGTAAACTTCCTTTTGATAGAGCGGCCTATTGCTGAAATGATTGGTGGTGGCTATGTGGGTAATTTATCTCTGCCATCCATTGGGGCATTGATGGTGATTTTGATTGAAATGGCTTCAGGTATGATGTTTGCAGAAGCCTTGGGGTTAAGCCATTTGATTCCGAATGTGGCGCATTGGTCTCCAGAAATACGTAAAAAGGTAGCTATTGCTTGTGGTATTTTATTATTGGCTATGGCAAGTGTTGAAGCAGGCTTGGCATTTATGCGTGAAATTTTGATTGCTGCTGATGCAGAAACAACCGCACTGCTCACTGGGCAAACATCGGAAGCTGCAGCAGCATTAGGAGGCTCATTGCCCGTGCTTGTTCAGGCAGGGATGGGGTTTGTGATTCCGCTGGTATTAGCTTTTGCAGCAATTCCTTTGGAAATATTATTTCATACATTCCGAATTATCATGCAGCGATTGTTAAGTTATATGATGTGGATAGGGTCTTTTTGGATGCGTATATTAGGCACCATGATGCATGGTACATATGCAATCTTGGTTGCAACATATGAGTTGATTATTTTCTTTTGGTTGGTTGTGGCATCATGGGTAAACCGTTTATTAATTCGTTTAGACAGAGCAAGAGCATGAATTATTTTCGTTTAATTGTATTGATAGGTTTATTTTTATCTGCTTGCAGCTTTGGCGCTGGTGGTAATGCAATTTATGTGTTGGTAGATGTTTCTGGCACATATCATAAGCAGTTACCTAAGGCTGTAGGTGCTGTTCAATATTTGTTGGCAAAAAGCAAGCCTGATGATTTTTTAGCAGTAGCAAAAATATCCAGTCGCAGTTTTTCCAATCAAGAAATTTTATTTGCACAAAAGTTTCCCGATAGACCATCAGCAGCGAACAGCAAAAAGCTTGCATTAAAAAATAAAGTTGATGCCTTAGCCAAAAGCAGAGCTTCAAATTATACGGATATTCGAGGCGCATTGTATCAAGTAGCACATACATTAGCCAAGCAGAACAACCGCAATAAAATAGTGATTATTTTTTCAGATTTGGTGGAAGATATCACTTCCGATATTGATAGAAAAATGAAATTACCTGATTTTTCAGGCGTACATGTATTAGCTGTAAACGTGATTAAGCTGAGAAAAGATAATAAGCATCCTGAAAATTATTATAAGCGTATTGAGCATTGGCAGCAGGAGTTTTTAACAGCTGGTGCAGCAAGCTTTGAAGTAATTGATGACCCAGCTTCTTTACAAACTGCAATTCAACATATTCAATAAGTATATGCTTTGCTTTTATGCGAAATTCAATATGTATGGTTCACCTGCCAGTGGCGAAGTATTGATATTGAACCACGACCCTCACTAGGGCCTGTTAACACTAATGATGATGTTGTCGCTGCTGCACCCAATAAGGCCAATCAAGGCGCGAGGCGTGAAGTTTGGTGGTTCCAAATGAATGCCGAGCAACGCCGAGTGGCTTCATTTGGAGCGCAGCCCGTAGGGATTGGCCATTTTTCCGTCCTTCTGCATTATCGCAAGCTTATGTGCAGCAAGCACACTTCGCTTGCAAAGCCTTGCAGGAACAAAAAAATGGCCGAATCGACACCAGCAGAATTAGTGTTAACAGGCCCTAAAAACGACTTTCATTTTTCCCAAGCTTGGGAGAGCAGCAAGCTATAAAAATCATCCTATCATTCCCCCATCAAACAACATGGAGGAATCACATGAAATCAAAAGTAGCAGGTATCACGCTAAGCCTAATCGGCATCATTGGTGGCATCACAGCCTATAGTTTTCGCCCGCCCAGCAATTTTTCTGAGGCAATGATGTTGGCAGCACAAAACCGCGTCTTTTTACAACAGCCAGCATATATTGGGGCATTGGTACTATCCGTATTATGCTTAGCGGCAGGTATATATATTTTGGTTCGCAAATCTGCCAAAGTAAATGAAACCTGACATATAGAGGTGCAAGTATTTAATCGCCGCTGTAACCGTCATACCCGTAAAGGCGGGTATGACAAAATATGATTGACCAGCAATATACCTTAAACAAATCATAAAAAAAGA
>CAZLES010000073.1:0-4332 GCA_964558615.1 uncultured Zetaproteobacteria bacterium | reverse complement strand
TATTTAATTTATCGTAATGCCCTGCTTAAGCCAATTATAAGTAGAGTAGTATAGGATGGAAAATAGTGATGTGCAAATATTTGAGTATAAAAGCTTCATTTAAGGATATGAAGTTTTTATTTTATGCTTACACAGAATCCTTTCATTTTTTGACTTTTAGAAAGGTAAGGTTATATTGCGCATCCGCTCAATGCTGGGGTTCGATGTGTTCCGCATGTTCTCTCGGGTTGTAGTGAGTTTTAGCAAAACAAGGAAATGAAATAGTATGGCCTTATCCACAGAAGAAAAAAATAAAATTATTGCTGAGTATGCCATTAAAGATGGTGATACAGGCTCACCAGAAGTGCAGATAGCGCTTTTAACCGCGCGTATCAATGGACTTTCCGACCACTTTAAAGATAATCATAAAGATCATCACTCGCGTCGTGGTCTTTTGAAAATGGTTGGGCAACGTCGTAATCTCCTGAAATACTTGAGAAGGGAAGATTTTAATCGTTATCGTAGCCTTATTGAGCGTTTAGGGTTGCGACGTTAATGAATCATGGTTATGGGGAAAGCGGTCTTTTGGCCGCTTTTTCTGGTTTAGCAAGCTGTCATACTCAGTTTGACGGGGTATCCACAAGATACTGAAAGTCGTGATTGATGGATGCCCTCATACGCGAGAATGACAAAACAGCAGGAAAAGAGAGAGAGAAAATAATAAGCAAGCGGGCATGGGGCTCGTGAAAGGAAGTATGAATGTTTGATATAAAAACAAGTAAGGCCACAGTTGGTGGCAAGGAAATCAGCTTTGAAACAGGGCGTATAGCACGTCAGGCTGGTGGTTCTGTTTTAGCTCGAGTGGGTGATGTGGTGGTTCATGTGGCAGCAACCGCAGCAAAAACACCCATGCAAGGTGTGGATTTCATGCCTTTAACCGTACACTATCAAGAGAAAACATATGCGGCAGGTCGTTTTCTTGGCGGTTTTGTTAAGCGCGAAGGCCGTCCGTCAGAAAAGGAAACCTTAACATCACGTTTGATTGACCGCCCGATTCGTCCGTTGTTCCCTAAAGGTTATTTCCATGAGACACAAGTGATTGCCACAGTGATGTCTGCTGATGATGAGAACAACCCTGATATTATCGCTATCAATGGTGTGTCTGCCGCACTTTCCATTTCAGATGTGCCTTTCGCGGAGCCGATTGCGGCTGCTCGCGTTGGCTTGATTGATGGTGAGTTTGTATTGAATCCGACCTATGCGGAAATGGAAAACTCTGAGCTTGACTTGATTGTTGCGGGTACCCGTGATGCCGTGTTGATGATTGAATCGGAAGCCAAGGAGCTTTCGGAAGAGCAAATGATTGATGCCATTATTTTTGGTCAGGAAGGTTACGCGCCAGTGATTGACGCGATTGAAGAGTTGGTCAAGGTTGCGGGTAAGGAAAAACTGGAAATTGAGCTTGCGGGTAATGATGATGTGCAGGCGGCAGTCAATGAAGCTTTTGAGGCGGATATTCGTGCCGCATACAGCATTGTTGATAAATCAGAGCGCTCCGCGAAGTTGGAAGCGATTCGTCTGGCTGCGCAAGAAAAGTTTGCAGGCACTGAAGAAAATCCAGGGGAATTTTCAAGCAATGATGTGATGTCGGCAGTAAAAAGCCTGGAAAAACATGTGGTTCGCCGCTCAATCATGGATGGTAACCCTCGTATTGACGGTCGTAAAACCGATGAGGTTAGAGCTATTGACTGCCAAGTTGGTGTTTTACCTGGCCCGCATGGCTCTGCATTGTTCACGCGTGGTGAAACCCAAGCTTTGGTCACCATTACTTTGGGGACTGAATCCGATATGCAAACAACGGAAAGCCTGGAAGGTGTTACCAAACAGCGCTTTATGCTGCATTACAATTTCCCTCCCTATTCCGTGGGTGAAGCGCGCCGCATGGGTCCTCCAGGTCGCCGTGAAATTGGTCATGGTCGCCTTGCGCGCCGTGGAGTTGAGGCGGTGTTGCCAAGCATGGAAGAATTTGGCTATGCCATTCGCGCGGTATCTGAAATTACAGAGTCCAATGGCTCATCATCCATGGCATCGGTTTGTGGTACATCCTTGGCTTTGATGGATGCGGGTGTACCCGTGAAGTCCGCGGTTTCAGGCATTGCCATGGGGCTTATCCTGGAAGAAGATGGTTATGCGGTATTGTCTGATATTTTGGGGGATGAGGATCACCTTGGTGATATGGATTTTAAGGTGGCAGGTACAGCATCAGGGGTAACAACCTTGCAGCTGGACATCAAAATTGGTGGTCTAACACGCGAAATCATGAAAGAAGCCTTGGCACAAGCCAACCGTGGGCGTATGCATATTTTGGATGAAATGGCCAAATGCATTGATAAGCCTCGTGATGATGTTGCCAAGCATGCGCCTCGTATGTTCAATATGAAAATCAAAGCGGATAAAATTCGTGAGGTGATTGGCGCGGGTGGTAAAGTCATTCGTGGTATTGTTGAAGAAACGGGTGCAAAAGTTGATATTGCCGATGATGGAACCATCACCATTTTCGCGGTGACCAGTGAAGCTGGAGAAGCCGCGAAGAAGATGATTGAAGATATTGTTGCGGAAGTTGAAGTGGGCAAAGTGTACGAAGGTAAAGTGGTGAAAATCATGGACTTTGGTGCATTTGTACGCATTTTGGGTAATACCGATGGCCTTGTGCATATTTCTCAAATTTCCAACAAACGTGTTGAGAAGGTCGCGGATGAGCTTCAGGAAGGTGATGTGGTTAAGGTCAAGGTTCTTGAGGTTGACCGTAATGGTAAAATTCGTCTTTCCATGAAAGCACTGGATGATGCCGCATAATTCAAAAGGCTTGTACACAAGTCGCATGGGGCGGGGATTTTCCCTGCCTTTTTTGTGCCTGGAAGCAAGTTGGCGCGCTTTATGCTTACAGGCCTAAGCCAGATATATTTGACTTAGTGTACGATAAATACCAATCATGTGAGCAAGCACACGGGGTGGAATGCCAAAGTATGCTTAAAGTATTGTGTATATGCGCTACATAGTTTTAGAGAAGGAGCTTTAAAATGGTTGTAACATTGCTTGTGATCACTGTGATTTTATTGATGGCATTGATGCTGGAAGATAAATTGAATTTACCATCACCTCTGTCCTTGATTGGCTTGTCCTTTCTGGCACATCATTTATTTTCAGGCGTACCCATGTTGACAGGTGATACAGAACATTTTGCAGCCCTTGTGCTCCTCCTTTTGCCCATACTTCTCATTTCTGATTCTTTCGAGCTTACCATTGCGGATCTGAAAGAACATGGTTTGAGCTTGTTTTATTTGGCCGTGGTTGCTGTAGCTTTATCGGTTGTTGTTGCGCTATTTACAGCAGATACATTATTCGGCGAATATCATTTATCACTTGCTGCTGTGATTGTGTTGTTTGCTATGGTTCTCGCTACTGACCCTGTATCAGTGGTGAGTGTTTTTTCCAATTTTGAAATTCCACATCGCTTAAAGATTCTTGCGGAAGGTGAAAGTCTTTTCAATGATGCGACCGCATTGATTGTATTTGTGTTTATCGGCTTGTACGCGCTTGAAGGCGGCGAGCTGACAACCACTTATATTACGGAAATCAGTGTTATTGTGGTGCTAGGCTCGGCGTGTTTAGGTATATGTATTGGCTTTATGGGACTCGCAGCCATGAAAATGACAGAAAATCGTATATCCGAATTATTGATTGTGATTCTTGTAGGTTATGGTGCTTTTGAATTGGCAGAGCATTTTTACATGCTGTTAAATATGTTTGGCGGTCATTCACATTTGCATTTATCAGGTATTCTTGCCTGTATTTTTGCTACAGTAACGTTGCATCATGTGATGAGCAAATCTGTACTGGAGGATGATGCCAGGCTGGCAGGAGAAGAAGCAGAGCTTAAGCTGGAGGCGAGCAAGCAAGATTCCTCATCAAGCGTCATTGCCTTTTTGTTTAATAAAATTCGTGCCACGGTCGAAGAGCGTGATCGCCATTTGCGCACCAAAGAAGATATCCAGTTACTGGCGATTGTTGCCAATACCATTTTGTTTGTTGCCATGGCAGAAATTGTCGATATTGATATGATGCTTAAATACAAGACAGAAATTCTTGTCATGTTTCTTGCAACCACAGTCATTCGTGCTTTGATGATGGCCAAGTTCGCAGTGATTACCAATCAAACCACCAAAATGACCAATGTGAATTTCCGCTGGTGGGGTGTGCTTACCTTTGCGGGAATCAAAGGCGGCTTGTCGATTGTAATGTTGATGATGATTCCTGCTGATTTTGAACATTTGGAAATGTTTAAGGCCATTG
>CAZLES010000072.1:0-4395 GCA_964558615.1 uncultured Zetaproteobacteria bacterium | reverse complement strand
CTTGCGGACAAACCCAAGGTTAAACCACCTTCCATGTATGAGGTTCTTTTGCTCAATGATGATTTCACGCCCATGGATTTTGTGGTGGATGTTTTGATGCGCTTTTTTAACAAGAATGCGGAGCAGGCTGAAATGATTACCATGCAAGTGCATCATCAAGGCAAGGGTGTTTGCGGGATTTATCCTAAAGACATTGCCGAAAGTAAAGCCTTGCAGGTGGAAAGCTACAGCCGCCAGCACCACCATCCCTTGCAATGTGTTGCTGAAAAAAGCGACCGTTAATCTTTTTTTCGTTTTCTAACCCAGGCGCTGGAGCTCCCTTTGGACAAACATGCAAACAATAAACCAACACTATCCCTGAAAGATGAAATTACTTATGCTTTACAGGAGGTGGTAAGCAAGCTTTTAGCAGATGCTCATACCAGCAAAAAGCCTGTGGTTGCCCTTACCCGACCCAAACAAAAAGAACACGGTGATTACGCAGTCAATATCGCCATGCCTTTGGCAGGGATATTAAAGCAAAGCCCAAGGCAAGTTGCCGAATCCATTTTGGCGCAAGTTGCTTTTCCTGAACAAGTGGAAACTGCCGAAATTGCAGGGCCTGGATTTATCAACATCAAGCTTAAGGCAGGTGGTGAAGCAGATATACTTAAGACTATTGTGCGACAGGGCGAAGCTTTTGGTCGTATCGAACATCAGAATGGTGAGCGAATCAATCTTGAGTTTGTTTCTGCCAACCCTACTGGCCCCATGCATGTGGGTCATGGTCGTGGCGCTGTGGTTGGCGATGCCCTGGCTAACCTCCTTGTCGCTCGCGGTTACCAGGTCCATAAAGAATATTATATCAATGATGCGGGCAATCAAATTGAAGTGTTGGCCAATTCAGTCTGGCTACGTATGCAAGAATTGCAAGGCATGGCCATTACTTTTCCAGAATCCGCTTACCCGGGTGATTATATCATTGATATTGCCAAGGCCATTTTAGCCGAAGACGATTTCAGCGTATTTGAGCACATGGATGAAAAAACTCGCCTGAACATGATTGGAGAAAAAGCCGTGGCTGCCAATATGCGTACCATCAAAACGGACCTAAAAGCCATTGGTATTGAGTTTGATGAATATTTTTCAGAGAAAACACTGCATGAATCAGGCAAGGTGCAAGAGCTTATTGAAAAGCTTGAAGCAGATGATTTGATTTACACGGGCACACTACCGCCGCCCAAGGGCAAGGAAATCAGCGATTATACGCCTGTAGAACAACGCTTGTTTCGTACTACGCAATTTGGCGATGACGTGGACAGACCATTGCAAAAACAAGATGGCACACCCACTTATTTTGCCGCGGATATTGCCTACCATGCCAACAAATATGAGCGAGGCTTTAAGCATATGATTGATATTTGGGGCGCGGATCATGGCGGTTATATCAAACGTGTGCAATCCGCCATGAAAGCATTAACAGGTCTGGATGGGCAGCCTGAAGTATTACTTGTACAAATGGTCAACTTAACGCGCAATGGTGTCCCTTTTAAGATGAGTAAACGCGCGGGTACATTTGTGGCGTTAAGCGAAGTTGTGGAAGAAGTGGGCAAAGATGCCGTACGCTTTAATTTCATGACCCGCCGCATTGAAAGCCAATTTGATTTTGATTTGGAAGCAGCCAAAGCCCAGGAAGCGGAAAACCCTGTATATTATGTGCAATACGCGCACGCTCGTATTTGTGCGGTATTGAGGAAGGCAGAAAGTGAAGGAGTAAAGTTCCATAGCCTGGATATCATAGATACCTCGCTTTTAACCAGTGACGAAGCGCAAAAGCTTATCAAGATGCTGCTGGCCTACCCTGACATGCTAGACACCGCATCTTCTCGCCGCGAACCTTATCGCGTAGCCACATACACCATGCAGTTGGCCGCGGCTTTCCACAGTTTTTATCACCATAACCGTGTCATTATTGATGATGAAAGCCTGATGCAGGCACGTTTGCTGTTGTTGCGAGCAACGGCACAAGTGATTAAAAACGCACTGACACTCTTGGGTGTAAGTGCGCCTGAAAGCATGTAATGGCTGAAAGAGACTTTGGGCAAATTGAGGCTGCCAATGATGAAAAACATCGCGGCCAAATCAACCAACCCTTGGTCATTACCATCATTGCAACTGTATTGGCCATGTTTTGCTTTGCCGCGGGCTTTTACATGGGTGAACAATATGGTATGGAACTACACAAAAGTCATAAACAGGAAGAGCTGCTTGCCAGGCTGGAAAAGCAGCAAAAAGAGCTGGAGGCTCTCAAGGAAGATGCCAAAAAATGGCAGGCCCAGGAAGCCAACACCTCACAAGTCGGCGAGCTGACCTTCTACAATGAGCTGCCTGAACAATCTATCAATCCTGAACCCCTGGATGGGCAAATACCCCCCCATACACAAGAGCCGAATACTTCATTTCTGGATAAACTGGAAGCAGAATTAAGCAAAAAAGATAAACATGCCACAGAACATACCGCTCAAACCATTGAACAGGCAATTAGCGCCCACATGCAAACCTCATCGCGCACGTTTCGTATTCAGGTAGCATCCTTCAAGGCTGAAAAAGAAGCACATGCCTTACGCCTTAAACTGCAAAACATGGGTGTGCCGGCAGATGTTCAACGTGTGGATATTCAGGGCAAGGGTATTTATTACCGTGTATATACCCAACCTTACTCAAGCGAGCGTGATGCTATACAGGTTAAAGAGCTTATTCATCAGAAGTTAAACATGGTGGGTATTATGGTGCAAAATGGCTGATGCTCGCCTGAATCAGGCAAAAGCTTGGCTAGCGCAGCTTGAGCATATGCCTGACTTTGAAATTTTGCCTTTGGCAGGCGATGCCTCTTTTCGCCGTTATTTTCGTGTATTGACCCATGAGCAGTCCTACATATTGATGGATGCTCCGCCTGACAAAGAAGATATATCCCCTTTTATCCACATATGCCTGTGGCTTGGACAGTCGGGATTAAACGTGCCCTCCATCATCGCCCAGAATCAAGGCCAAGGCTTTCTTTTATTACAGGATTTTGGTGATGTCACATGGTCTGTTTATCATCACCAGCATCACCATATCGACAACCTTTTTCAGGACGCTTTGCGGCAACTGCATATGCTGCAAAAAGCAAAACCAGGTCTGGATTTACCGTTGTTTGATGTACCGCGCATGCAACGCGAATGTGATTTATATCTGGACTGGTATTTGCCCCTTATCAAGGAACACACGCCCACCCAGGCAGAAAGGCAAGCCTTTCATGCCGCATTATTACCCTTGCTGGAGGAAATCCATCAGCTTCCTCAAGCGCCTGTCCATTTAGATTACCATAGCCGAAACCTGATGGTGCCTGATGATGGCTTGCCACTTGGTGTGATTGACTTTCAGGATGCCGTGCTTGGCCCTGTCACTTATGATTTGGCATCCCTGCTCTATGATTGTTATCAGGATTACCCTGAACATGAAAGAAGAAAGTGGAGCAAGTCTTTCCATGCTGCCTTACCTGAAAAATACAGCACCTGTTTCACTGACTTTGAAGCATGGCATAAAGCGCTCCGCCTCACCGCATTGCAACGCCACATTAAAGTATTAGGTATTTTTGCGAGGCTTGCCTATCGTGATGGTAAAACCCAATTCTTGAATGAAATACCGCTAACCCATAAGCATTTTCATGATGAATTAAACGCGTTATCGCTCAAACTTCCACTGCTAAACGCTTGAAAAAACATCATTAAACATTGCCCAAAAGGCAAGTTTTTACTATCATGCCTCGCTCTTGAGAAAAGGAGTGAAGCTGTTGTTTAAACGCATCCTGATTGCTAATCGTGGCGAGTGCGCTATTCGTATTATCCGTGCTTGCAGTGAGCTTGGTATTGAATCTGTCGCGGTATATTCCGAGCCGGATAGCCATGCCTTACACGTTAAAAAAGCTGATAGAGCCATCCTGATAGGCCCTGACCCGGTTAAAAGTTATCTTAATATCCATCGTCTGGTTGATATTGCTATCAAGGCCAAGGTTGATGCCGTTCACCCAGGTTATGGCTTCCTTTCCGAAAACGCGGATTTTGCGCAAGCTGTCCTTGATGCTGGTCTTGTATTTATCGGGCCATCTCCTGAAGCTATAAAAAATATGGGCAGTAAAACCCATGCCCGCACAGCCATGCTTGCGGCAGGTGTACCTTGTATTCCTGGTACTGAAGCGGCCTTAAGCAGCCCTGAAGAGGCTCTGGAAGTAGCCAAAAGCATAGGTTACCCTGTCATGCTCAAGGCTGCTGCCGGCGGCGGAGGCCGGGGCATTCGCCGTTGCGACAATGATGAAGAAGTGATTGAAAATTACAAACTAACCACCAACGAAGCCATGACAGCCTTTGGCAATGG
>CAZLES010000071.1:0-4403 GCA_964558615.1 uncultured Zetaproteobacteria bacterium | reverse complement strand
CATATCCTTAATCATGCCAACCTCTTTGGCAGCGCTTATATCATGCAGAGCAAATCCATGATGCGGCAATTGATTCATGAGGCATCATGAACCACCTTTCTGACACCAAGGTACGCGCCCAGGCTATCAACCCCAAAGCTTCGTATTTGGTGCAAGCACCCGCAGGCTCGGGCAAAACAGAGCTACTCATTCAACGCATTTTGGCTTTGCTGGCAACAGTACGCGCGCCTGAAGAAATTCTGGCACTCACCTTTACTCGAAAAGCAGCCACTGAAATGCGTGAACGGGTGATTCAGGCATTACAGGCGGCAAAGCTTGCTGAGCCTGATGAGCCGCACGCCAAAACTACATGGAAGCTAGCGCATCAAGCCTTAAAGCGCTCAGAGCAATTGGGTTGGAGGCTCACTGAATACCCTGCCCGCCTGCGCATCATGACATTAGATGCCTTTGCCTCAGGCTTAGCTCGCCAACTACCCATATTATCAGGCTTTGGCCAAGCCCCCACCACCACCGACTTTGCCGAACCCATGTACCAACAAGCTGTGGATGATGTGTTGAGCCATGCCAGACAGAAGCAGGCTCCTCCAGCCTTAACCCATGCCGTTGACACGCTGATTCTGCATCAGGATTGCAACATCAACAAACTACGCAACCTCTTGGCATCCATGCTTTCTCGGCGCGAACAATGGCTGCCTGATGTGCTTCAATATTCACCTGACATGCCATCCTTTCGCCAACATTTGGAGGCAAGCCTTGCCACCATCATCCAGCATACCTTACTCCAGGCCGAACAATGCTTTAGCACCGAACAAAAACGTGAAATCATGCGATTGGGACATTTTGCCGCCAGCCAATTATGCTCAAACCCTGATGCGGACGAGCATGTGTTTGCTCCTTTTCTTCATCAGCGCGCATTCCCTGGCGCTGCTATTGAACATATGTCATTATGGAAAGCCATCATCCACCTGCTGCTCACCGGCAAAAACGAATTGCGTAAAAGCAGGGGTATCAATACCCGTTTGGGGTTTGGTACAAGTGATGAAGCCCGGCCGTTTAAGGAAGCCTTGATAACCTTGCTGGAAAACCTTGAAGCTCATCCTCAAGTGGTGAATTATCTCAAGCAAGTACGCAAACTTCCTGATTCCCATCAGTTTGATGATACGCGCTGGGACACACTAAAGGCCATGTTTACCGTACTGAAAACATTGGCAGCGCAACTCTGGCAAACCTTTGAGCAACACAAACAAGTCGATTTTCTGGAGGTGATGCTAAGAGCCAAGCAGGCTTTGGGACGACATGATGAGCCCAGCGAAGCCTTGCTGCGACTGGACTATCAAATCCGGCATATTCTTATTGATGAGTTTCAGGATACATCCACCCTGCAAATGGATTTGCTGTCACGCTTAACCGCGGGATGGAGTGGTCATGACGGACGCACGCTGTTTGTGGTGGGTGACCCCATGCAATCCATTTATCGGTTCCGCGAGGCTGAGGTCAGCCTGTTTTTGCAAGCCGCCAAAAACAAGCTTCCACCCTCGCAACAAATACCTCAACTCACTGCCCTGAAACTTAGCCAGAATTTCCGCTCATCACCCACCATCATCCACTGGGTCAATCAGGCTTTCAGCCATATTTTCCCCGCACAGGATGATGTGCTTGCGGGTGCTATTGCCTATTCCCCATCCCATGCTTTCAAACAAGACAAGGGTGTGGTCACCCTTCATGTGTTACCCGACAAAAGTGAGCAACAGGAAGCGGATTTCATCCTTGATATTATCCGTGAAAAAAGAGCGCAAGGCCAAACGGTGGGTGTACTGGCACGTAGCCGAGGCCACCTCAAAATACTGATGCAAACTCTGCAACAGTATGATATTGCTTTTAGAGCCTTGGATATTCTACCCCTGCACGAACAGCCCGAAATCATGGACTTGTTAAACTTAACATCGGCATTGCTGCACCCTGCTGATCATATCGCATGGGCAAGTTTGTTGCGCGCGCCCATACTCGGCTTATCCACCACAAGCTTGCTTCATATATTTCATGATAAACCCTTATCTCCCTGGCAAGCCTTATGCCACTACGCGCAACACACACCAAACTCCCATGAGCAACAACGCCTGCGTCACTTCATCAGCGCGATAGAGCCAGCACTTGACGCGGCACGGCGTATCCCCTTACGCAAGCTGGTAGAATCCGTTTGGTTACGTTTACATACACCCGCGACATTAAGTAAAACCCAGCTTGCCAATGCTGATGTGTTTTTCAATTTATTGTCTGATGTGGAAAACAACGCCCAGGTGGACATGACATTGCTGCAACAGCGTTTACAAAAGCTTTACAGTAAGCCTGAAAGCAAGCCTCAGGCAGAGCAAGTAGAGCTTTTGACCATGCATGGTGCCAAAGGCTTGCAATGGGATACCGTGATACTATGTGGCCTTGGTAAAACACCACGCCATAAGGATAAACAGGCTCTGGTGCAAACCCAAGTCCATACCCATCAGGGGCAGCAGTTTTTGCTATCCCCTCTGCCTCAACATGGCCATGATGCCATGTATGAACTGATTCGTGATTTTGAAAAGCAGCGTGATGCCCTGGAGGTGGCACGCCTGCTTTATGTGGCATGTACTCGCGCCAAACAAGAGCTGCACATGTTTGGCGCGATACAAGGCCAGGAGCAAACACCCGCACCAGCATCATTGTTGGCACTATTGTGGCAGGATGAAGGTGAATGTTTTGGCGCGGATATTTATCTGCATGAAGGTGATAACACCAACCAGCAAACGCGGCAGACAACAGCCTCACCCAAACGTTTAAGCGCATCTTTTCAGGCTTTGCCTCCCTGTGCCGCCATCCCTGTTCAACAACAGCATTGGGACAATATCACTTCAACCCAACCCGACTTTCATTGGGCAGGCGCGCAAGCCAGAGCTGTGGGTATTGCTGTTCACGCGGCATTACAATATATCGCGGAGCGTGGCTTGTCCCAGTGGCAAAAGCCTGATGATGAGACAGTGGCGCGACTGATGCGCCAAAGCTTATTGCGGCAAGGTATCAGCTCTGTTTATCTGGAGCAGGCTTTATCTCGCTGCCAACAGGCCATAAACCGTTGTTTTAACAGTAACAGATTACGCTGGATTTTGGATGAATCTCACACTGACCAACATAATGAATGGGCGCTAACCTATCAGGAAAACGGTATATGCAAGCATATGATTCTGGATAGAAGCTTTGTTGATGCGGATGGTGTGCGCTGGGTTGTGGATTACAAGACAGGCATACATCTTGAAGATGATATTGAGGCCTGGCTGGATCAGGAGTTGAAGCGCTACAGTATAGACACGCCACAACTGCCCAACTATGTTCGTGTATTACAAGCTCTGGAGCCAAAGCGCACCATCAGGGCGGCACTTTACTTCCCCATGATGGATGCTTGGCGGGAGTGGAAATCCGTGTTATCATCAAAGGCATCCCATCAGGCTTAAGGAGATTCCAATGATTACTGCCAAAGACATTATGAACACCAACCCGGAGCATTGCACCCTGGATACATCCATACAAACCATTATCCAGCGATTCGCCAGCCAGCATATCGATTATCTTCTGGTGTTGGATGATGAAGACCGTTTACAAGGGATGATTACAGAAGCAGACTTGATTGAGCAACAGGCTAATCTGCATGTGCCCACTGCCATCGCCATTTTCGATATGGTTGTGCCTTTTGGTGAAGATAAATTTGAAGAAGAAATCAAACGCTTAGAAGCATTAACGGCTCAAGAGCTGATGAGCACTGAGCTAAAAACAGTATCCCCAGATACTTCGCTCCATGATTTAGCAAGCATCATGAGCGATGCGCATGTGTATCACTTGCCTGTGATTAGCGGTGATAATGTTGAAGGTTTAGTCAGTAAACATGATGTGATTAAAGCTTTGGCTACAAACAATACATAACTCACCGCAAAGGATGAAAGCGAATCAGGTTGGTTTGAAACAAAGCATACTGCTGGCTTGGAATATCAAAGGGTGCCGCGGCATAAATCGCTTGCAGTAGTGTCGCGTCAAGCTGCTTTGACCCTGAAGATTCAAGGATACGCACCGAAGCGACAGCGCCTGTAGGTAAAAGCTTGAGTTCCACCAAAGGGTCATCCAGTTTTGCCATGAGTTCCGTAGGCACTTTCCATTGCCGCTCCACCGCCTGCTGCATGCCTGCAATATACTTGTTCAGTTCCACATCCGAAATTTGCGTCTGCATCATGTCTCGAAGCGCTTGTTCATTTTGCTGCTTCTTTTTGACCCGTTTTTTGGGCTTGGCCTCTAAAGGCGCGAAAGGGTCATAATCCAGTTCTTCTTCTGCCACCTTTTTCTTTTTCACGGCGGGCTTGGGATTAAGTACCGCTTGTGGTCTA
>CAZLES010000070.1:0-4407 GCA_964558615.1 uncultured Zetaproteobacteria bacterium | reverse complement strand
CTTGGCTTTAAGCTCTTGAATGCAAAGCACATCCACATCTTGCGTGGCAAACCAATCCCAAAAACCTTTGCGTGTGGTAGCACGAATACCGTTCATATTAAAAGTCATGATGTTTTTTGGCGTAAAAGTCATAGAAGGTTCCTTAGAAATTAAATTAGCTTGCAATCGTAAGCACGAAATTTTTTATCATCAGACATCAGCGCATAGTTTCTTGATATGCTTTGCGCAATCAACATACGGTCAAAAGGGTCTTTATGGTGAAAAGGTAAGTCTTGAAGGGATAGTGCATCTTCACCCGTTAGAGGTAGCAATTCAAAGCCGCTTTCTTTGGCAGCAGCCACAGGATCGAAATGAACATCAAGTTTACCCATGGATGCTTTTATCATAATTTCAGTGATGCTTACTGCGCTCACATAAATGGTATTGGTTGGTGTTTCGACTTGTGTCCGTTTTTCAGGTTTGATTTTATGCGGCTCTGCGATTGCCCACAAAAAAATATGCGTATCAATAATAATACGCATGGTTACTCGCCATAAAACATGGAGTTGATGTCATCATCTTCATCCAAAATATCATCAGGCACAGTAAAAGAGCCTTGCAGCAAACCTAGTGTGCGTTTGCCTTCAGGCTGATGCGCCACCAAATCAACCAGCGGTGTATTGTTTTTTGCAATCACGACCTTTTCACCATGATAAGCCATATTGACCAGCTTGGATAATTGGGCTTTGGCTTCGGAAATGTTCACAATCATGATAAGCCTCCAGTATGATATTTAGATTGAATGTACCAAGGTTGGTCTAGTTGGTCAACCAATGTATTGGGTAACATTTAATGGATTAGGTATGAGGTAGTTCCTCATGTTTCCAAGCCTTGATTTTCTCAATGCAATCCTCAAGGGAATGCATATCTTTGGTTTCAGGAATAAAGACAGATAATCGTCTTGTTTGCAAATGGGTAAGCCAGCCAGCAATGAACTGATGATATAAAACATCCATTTTTTCAGCATTGGCTGCGGCTTCCTTGCCGACATAAGCGGCCGAGGACGCGATTTCACCACGCACGGCAATATCAGGGTTGCCAATGATGGGCGTTTTATCGCTGTTAAGCATGCGAAAGTTGCCCGCGAGGTCTAAATAGAGCAGCCAGGGTACGCCAACTTCTGATTTGGCAATGGTTTGTATCATTTGTGTTTTATCGGGTATGGGTGCGGGAGACAGGCGGTGTACAACCACATGCGATAAAATACCACTGACCAAAAAATCAAAGATACCAGTTTTACCTTTGACTTTTAAGCCTGTGTCTTTATCTTCTACTAAGCGTACATTAATCCAACTACGCACCTCTTCTTTATCAGTAAGCTTGGCATCATGTGCTTTTAATGGTTCATCAGGGGTAGCAAGAAGCCGCCATGTGTTATCATCCTGCAACCGCCACATTTTCTTGCCCAGTTGAGGCATAGCAATGACTGAGAATATGATGTTCATGAGTTTTCCCCTGTATAATCATCAATCACAGGCAAGCCTGTGCCTGGATTCAGGCGCAAGCAAATTTCACCACGCAATAAGCGCAGCAAATCATTGCCAACAAGCTCCGCGCGCCACCCTTGAAGGCAAGGGATATCAGGTGGATCGCTAAAGGGGTTGTTACCCCAGGAAGCAAGGGTTGCAAGCTCGCTTTTGTTGGCCAAAATGGTGGGAGAAATACTGGCCTCATCGGCCTTAAGGCGCAGCAGGGTGGACAATAACTCCAAGCGCAAATCTGTACCCTGAGTATTGTTTTTGCGCGGTGCAAGCCTGGGCCAGTCTTCTTCGGGGCAATCCATGCCTTTTTGCCAAAGTTTGAGCCATGTATCACCAAAGCGGCGCACCACACCGGCGTGAAGCCCGCGCATTCGGTTCATCACATCAAGCGAGAGATTGTCGCGCCTGGCGATTTCAATCAACACATCATCGGAGACCAAACGGCGGCGTGGCATATCTTTTTTCCGCACTTCTTCTTCACGCCACGCGGCAAGTTCACGCAAAATTGCCAAATGTCTGGGTTTGAGCTTGTTGACCCCCTTAACGCGCCAAAACACTTCATTTTTGTCGGTCAGGTAAGTATCCATATTGGTCAATGTCGCTTGCTCCTCATCCAGCCAGGCAATGCGTTTTTGGGCTTGCAATTCTTCTTTCAGGGCTTGATACACAGGCATCAAATAAATGACATCATCAGCGGCATATTGAAGCTGCTGCTTGGTTAGTGGGCGCTGCAACCAATCACTAAAGGATTCGCCTTTGGCTAAAGTTTTGCGGGTGATGCGTTGCACCAAATGGCCAAAACCTACCTGTTGACCATAGCCTAATAATGCCGCGGCAATTTGGGTATCAAATATAGGTAAGGGAAGCTTGCCCGCATGTTCTAAAATAATCTCCAAATCCTGGCGACCAGCATGAAATACTTTAAGCACTTCGGGGTTGAGTACGATATCCCATACGGGAGTGAGGTCCTGGATGGTGATAGGATCAATAATGTAAACGCCATCATGGCAACCGATTTGCAGCAGGGCAAACTGGGGATAATAGGTCTTTTCTCTATGGAATTCAGTGTCTACACACAAAACCTTGGCAGATTCTAAAACTTGGCAAGCTTGGGTGAGTTGTTCGGGTGTATCAATGTATTCAAACGTTGTAGGTGCATTCATGTGGCAAGACTAACTTGAAAAAGGAAAGGCTGCCAACAGGCAGCCTTTCAGGACAGATGTTCACAATAAACTATGATGGCATACGATGTTTGCTGAATCGTTCATACAAACATGGTAAAACAAACAAGGTAAGCAGGGTGGATGAAATCAGACCACCAACTACCACCGTTGCCAGAGGCTTTTGGATTTCAGAGCCAATACCTGTTGCAAGCAGCAAGGGAATTAAGCCCAGACCCGCAATCATTGCCGTCATCAGCACTGGTCTTAACCTGCTTTCCGCACCTTGGCGAATGGCCTGGCTCATATCATGGCTATCGCCCAGATGTCTGTTAATCGCGTCCACCAACACCACTCCGTTGAGTACAGCCACGCCGAACAAGGCAATAAACCCGATACTTGAAGGTACAGATAAATATTGCCCTGAGACAAGCAGTGCCAATATGCCGCCAATCAATGCCAATGGCACATTCAGCATAATCAATGCTGCCTGACCCACGGAATGGAACATGAAATAGAGCAGCAAGAAAATCATCAATAAAGAAAGCGGTACCACCACCATGAGTTTGGCTTGAGCGCGTTGTTGATTCTCAAATTGACCACCAAACACCACGGTGTAGCCTGTAGGCAAATCAATTTCACTTTGGATTCTGGCATCAAGCTCGGCAACAAGGCTGCCCATATCTCTTCCTTCGACATTACTCTGAATCACAATGCGTCGCTGCACATCATCGCGCTTAATCATGGGCGGGCCTTGCTCCACGCCAATGCGGGCAACATCATCCAAGCGTACCCATGCGCCAGATGCTGCTTGCAGAATCAAGCTGCCAATCTTTTCAGCGCTATTGCGATAATCTTTATGCAGGCGCACATAAATATCATTGCGTTCATTGCCTGAGATGACTTGCCCTGCAGATACGCCGCCAATGGCATCTGCAATCAAGCTCATCACATCATCAATAGGAATGCCATACCTATCCAATTTACTGCGATCAGGGCGAATCACCAATTGCGCTTCACCCGCAATTTGTTCCATCTCCACATCACGTGTGCCATCCACACTTTTGGTCAGTTTTTCAATTTCCTTTCCTTTTTCAGCTAACACTTTGAGGTCTGGGCCAAAAAGTTTAATCGCTAAAGCTGCTTTAACCCCTGAAAGCAATTCATCCACACGCATGGCGATGGGCTGGGTAAACGAAAACAATAAACCCGGCACGACTTCCATTTTCTCGCGCATCAACTTTTGCAGCTCTTTTCGATTGGATGCACTTGTCCACTCAGAGACAGGTTTTAATCCAATAAAAATTTCAATATTGGATACGGGCTCTGGATCACCACCAATTTCTGCCCGTCCTGTTCGCGCTGAGGCGTACAGCACTTCAGGAAAACTTTCGACCAGTATGCGCTCCAGCTTTTCTCCCACACCTTTGGCAAAAGCTAGCGATGAAGAAGGCGCTAGTGTAACCCGCACAGCGATGGTTCCTTCTTCCAGTTCTGGCACAAACTCTGTGCCAAGAAAGGGCACGCAGGTAAGGGTGAGCAAAAATGCAATCACAGCACCGCCAACCACACGTTTGCGCGCATTTAAGGCTTTGCTTAATAGTTTGCGATATAGATTCGCAATGGGCTTAAGCACGGGGCTATCTTGATGTGTTACACCTTGGGTAAACATATAAGTTGCCAATACTGGCATCACGAATATTGCCACCAACAAGGATGCAAACATG
>CAZLES010000069.1:0-4483 GCA_964558615.1 uncultured Zetaproteobacteria bacterium | reverse complement strand
TTTAGAAAGCTTGGCGATATTTCAGCGCAAAACACAGTCGAACAATGCATACAAACCATCAGTCCCGCATTTTATGATGATGACTGGAAGATAAAAGCAAACAGCATCTGGACAGACTGGTTTCATGACTATTTGAAACATCTTCAAAATGATGACGATGCCAAGCGAAAACAGGCCATGAACCTTGTGAACCCTAAATATGTGTTACGCAACTACCTTGCGCAACTTGCTATTGATCAAGCCAATACAGGCGATTTGACCTTGTTATATGAATTGTTTGATGTATTGAAAAGGCCGTATGACGAGCAACCTGATAAAGAGGACATGTTTGCCGCCAAACGCCCCGACTGGGCAAAATATAAAGTGGGGTGTTCGATGTTGTCGTGCAGCTCATAAAAAAGGCCAGGCTGCAACGCCTGACCTTTTCATGATATCAATCCGTTCAGCCTAGCTGTCGTGAGATTTATCATCTGAAGAACTGTCGTCACCAGACTTACTATCTTCTGATTTATCATCGCTAGACTTGCTGTCTGATGATTTATCATCGTGATGGCCTGCAACCAAAAATGATTGTTCCAAGTTTACTGTTGTGTTTGCTGCAAAAGCATTGGTTGCCAATGCCAAGCATGCCGCGATTGAAAGAATAGTTGTACGTAACATAAAAAGCTTTACTCCATTTTTTATTTTTTGCGAAGGCCAGAGCGTGTAAAGAAAAATAAATACTGTCAAGGGCATATCACACCATTATTTTTGCGATTGTGTAGCATACGCCGTTTTTAAGATTTTAATATCTGCATCTCGCATCAATGATGAAAGCCACGCATCAAGCCTTTCTTTTTCAAGTATCCCCTTAATTTCCAGACTAACATCTTCAAGGCTCGGTGTCTGCTCCGGGCGCTCACCCAGCCATTCAATAATATGCCAGCCAAACTTTGTTTTTACGGGTTGGCTTAACCGATGCTTTTCATTCAAGGCAAATGCCGCATCTTCAAAAGCTTTGACCATATCACCTTTGGCAAACCAGTTCAGGTCGCCGCCTCGGCCTTTGGTACTGTCATCAATGGAAAATTGCGCCGCCAGCGTTGAGAAGCTACTTGGGTCAGCTTTAAGCTGCTTGAGTATTTCTACAGCCGTTTGTTTATCTGCCAGCAAAATATGCCTCGTATGAATTTGATGCGGCACGATAAACCTGTCCTTATGCTTCTCAAAATATACCTTGATATCCGCGTCTGTGATGTTGCGGGATTCACTACGCTGCCAATCCATGGCGCCCTGAATCAATGCTTCATCACTGGCTTTTTGCATACGGTAATCAATCAAGGGGTCTCTGTCCAAACCCAACTCCCTTGCTTTTTGCGCCACGACCTCACGCTTAATCATCACATCCAGCACCTGCGCGCGAGCCGCATCATCCTGCATGATATAACGCATGGACTCTGGCATACTCATGATTTCAAAATCAATATCGACTTCATGAATCTTCTTGTTGCCTACTTGCGCCACCACAGGGCTTGCCACCTGTGACGCGGAGATATGTTCCGCATCATCCTGACATGATAACAAAACCAACGGCATGGCACATATCAATAATCGTTTCATTTCAACCTTCGCAATCCATGATATGTGGGCTAGAGTATCGGCACAAGTTCAGAAACGGAAGAGGAAAATTGGATATGTCACCAGCAGTGATGGCCATTGTGGTCTTAAGTTTATACCTCACATTTTATCATTTTTATGCCAAAGGAATACTTGGAAGAAAAGTATTTGGGCTGGATAATAGCCATATAACCCCCGCGCATGCCATGCATGATGGTATCGATTATGTACCCACCAACAAATACATTCTGTTTGGTCATCATTACGCGTCCATCGCAGGGTTGGCACCCATGCTTGGGCCTGCAATTGCCGTGATTTGGGGCTGGTTACCGGCACTTTGCTGGGTGGTCTTTGGTACACTCCTGATTGGCGCGGTTCATGACTTCTCGGCTCTTGTTTTATCCTCTAGGCACCAGGGTGAAAGCGTGGGAAGTATTGCCAAAGATGTGATTTCACCACGTACACGCCTGCTTTTCTTGCTGGTCATTTTCTTCCTTGTTGCGCTTGCCATGGGTGTGTTTGTCTTGGTGATTTCTGGCTTGTTTGCCGCACCCGATGCCACCAATATTGCCAAAACAGCTCACCCTGAAGCCGTGTTCCCCACCTATTCACTCATGCTGATTGCCATGATGATTGGCTTTTTGGTGTACAAAAAAAACCTGCCCGTCTGGCCGCTGATTGCTTTGGGTTTTATCGCCATGCTTGCCACCACATGGTGGGGGTTGGATCACCCTGTCACGGGCTTTACGGCCAAAGATTGGACATGGTCGCTGTTGGTGTATGCCTTTTTAGCTAGCGTGTTGCCTGTATGGCTTTTGTTGCAGCCTCGTGACTTTCTCAATTCATTATTGTTATACCTTGCGCTTTTTTCCATGTTGATTGGCTTTTTTATGCTAGACCCTGCATGGGTCGCTCCTGCCATTAATCCTGACCCCAAGGGTGCGCCACCCATGCTGCCATTCTTGTTTATCGTGATTGCTTGCGGCGCGGTATCCGGCTTTCATGGCATTGTGGCATCCGGTACAACAGCAAAACAACTGGACAAGGAAACGGATGCGCCTTTAGTGGGATACGGCGCGATGATTGGCGAATCCTTGCTTGCTTTGCTTGCCGTGCTTGCCACAACCGCGGGCGCGTTTGCAACCCGCGCCGACTGGGAAGCATTTTATGGCTCCTGGAATCAAGCAGTGGGTTTGCACCAAAAACTTGGCGTATTTATCCAGGGTAATGCCAACTTTATTCATCAGCTTGGTGTACCTTATGACTACGCGGCAGCCTTTATCAGCGTAGTGGTGGTCGGCTTTGCCATGACTTCTGTGGATACTGGCGCACGGCTTTTACGCTTTAATATCCAGGAAATCGGCAAAACCATCAACTTCAAATTATTAGACAACCGCTACATTGCTACATTGCTAGCTGTCTCTGCTATGGGCTTTTTTGCTTTCTTTGAGGTCAACGGCAAGCCTGCTGGTCTGTTTTTGTGGACATTGTTTGGTACCACCAACCAAATCCTGGCGGGGCTTACGCTCCTAACCGTCACCATTTATTTATACCGTAAAAAGAAACCCGTATTATACACCATGTTACCCATGCTGCTGGTTTTGAGCACCACCATTGCCGGCATGGTCATGGGTATCGCTAAAGCTGTAGGCAAAGAGCAATGGACGGTAGCTACCGTTGGCTTTGTTATTTTTGCCCTTGCCATGTGGGTATTATTTGAAGCAGTCATGGCTATCAAAAGTATCAAGCGCGACCGCGTATAAAACTGATGGCGGTATTATTTTGTTAAGCGCACTCCGACAAAACCCCCTGATGCTGACTGGTGCCATCATTGTGGCATCTGTATCCATCATTGCCATTTTTGCCCCGCTTTTAGCCCCCTACGATCCTGACCATATCGTGATTCGTGATATGTTATTGCCACCATCAGCAGAACATTGGTGTGGCACAGATACTTTAGGTCGCGATGTGTTTTCAAGGCTTTTGTATGGTGCTCGGATTTCCTTGTTGGTTGGCTTGGTTGCCGTGGGCATTGCACTGGTGGTCGGCACAATTTTGGGCGCGATTGCGGGTTATGCGGGTGGCATGTGGGATAACATCATCATGCGTTGGACCGATATGGTACTTTGCTTCCCCACCTTTTTTCTTATTCTGGCCGTTATTGCATTTTTAGAGCCATCCATTTGGAACATCATGATCATCATTGGTTTGACCTCATGGATGGGTGTAGCGCGATTGTTACGTGCTGAGTTCTTGAGTTTAAGAGAGCGTGAATTTGTCTTGGCGGCACAAAGCATCGGTACACCACCCTGGCGCATGATTTGGTCGTATATGTTGCCCAACGCCATGGGACCATTACTTGTATCTGCGGTGCTTGGTATTGCGGGGGCAGTATTGATTGAATCAGGCTTGTCATTTTTAGGGCTTGGCGTGCAGCCGCCCACGGCATCCTGGGGCAATATGCTCACCGAAGGCAAAGATAATATCCAGATTGCCTGGTGGTTATCGGTGTATCCTGGGCTAGCGATTTTGATTACGGTCTTGGGTTACAATCTGCTTGGTGAAGGTTTAAGAGATGTGTTTGACCCAAGGTTGAAACGATAACCATGAATCACGAACACTATATGCGCCTGGCTTTGGCGCAGGCAGAGCTGGCAGAAACGCTGGGTGAAGTGCCTGTGGGTGCGGTATTGGTTTGTGAAGACGGACAACTATTTACAGCCCACAATGCCCCCATCCAACAACATGATGCAACATGTCATGCCGAAATCGAAGTGATACGCAAAGCATCCGCCGCTATCGGTAACTACCGTTTATTAAACAGCTCTTTATATGTCACTTTAGAGCCATGTTTAATGTGTGCGGGTGCTATCATTCATGCCCGTAT
>CAZLES010000068.1:0-4516 GCA_964558615.1 uncultured Zetaproteobacteria bacterium | reverse complement strand
GCTAATGTGGTGAACGGATAATCTGCAATTTTAGGGCGAGCGTTAGACACGCAAGCAATCAAGGTTGATTTGCCCGCATTGGGTAAACCCACAAGGCCAACATCTGCCATCATTTTCAGTTCTAAATGGCAAATACCTGCCTCTCCAGGCATACCTGGCTGACAATAACGTGGAGCCTGATTGGTGGATGTGGCAAACCTGGCATTGCCCTGACCACCAGCTCCCCCCTTGGCAATAATGGCAGATGCCCCATCTTCATTCAAATCAGCAAGCAAATCACCTTCTTCATTACGAATCACCGTGCCTACAGGCACAAACACTTCAATATCTCTACCTTTGCGTCCATGCTTGTTTCTTCCCTGACCGCCACGGCCATTTTCAGCAATAATCCGTTTACGCAAATACAGTTCCTGAAGGGTGTTTTTATCGCGTGTGGCTGTGAAAATCACATGCGCACCACGCCCTCCATCACCCCCATCAGGGCCACCTTTAGGGATATATTTTTCACGACGAAAAGAAGACGCGCCAGCACCACCATGCCCGGCACGCACCTCAATTTTAACTTCATCAATAAAACGCATATATCTTCACCCTATCCTGCCAACGTATCCTATCGTGTATATTCAACAAAAAAAGGGGCGCTTTTGCAGCACCCCTTTCATATATCGCATCTGAATATGAAACAATGATTAGCTTACAACACGAACCGTTGTACGACCATCACGCTTGTAGTATTCAATATGCCCATCTGTGAGCGCGAACAATGTAAAGTCTTTACCACAACCAACATTGGTTCCCGGGCGAATTTTCGTGCCGCGTTGGCGAACAATGATATTACCTGCTACAACAGCTTCACCACCAAATTTTTTCACACCAAGGCGTTTCGCATTGGAGTCGCGACCGTTCTTGGTAGAGCCGCCTGCTTTCTTATGTGCCATGAGTTTTCTCCTTAACCAATCTTCGCGATACGCACCGCGGTAAAAGGCTGCCGGTGACCTTTGGTCAAACGGTAGTTCTTGCGGCGACGTTTCTTAAAGATGACAACTTTTCGACCACGACCAGCTTCAGTGACCACACCTTTCACTGTCGCTTTCGCGGCATCTTGACCAACCTTGATGTCAGCGCCTTCGCCCACCATCAAAACTTCATCAAACGTAACTTCGCTTCCAACATCTGCGTTCAGTTTTTCAACACGAACAACATCACCTTCAGCAACGCGGTATTGTTTACCACCTGTTTTAATTACTGCATACATACTAGCTCTCCAGCCTCAGGTTTAAGCAGCTTTCGCAGGCTTTTTACCGTATTTTTTGTAGAAGCGCTCAACACGACCTTCTGTATCTACAATCTTCTGTTTACCTGTGTAGAATGGGTGGCATGCGGAGCAAATTTCCACATGCAAATCGCCCTTGGTTGAGCGAGTTTCAAAAGTGTTACCGCATGAGCAAACCACTTTGGCAACATGATATTCTGGATGAATTCCTGCTTTCACTTTAACAACTCCTGTTTCAGCCTTTTTTCAAGGCTTGCCCTTGCAAAGGGCGGCGATTTATAGCGTCACACCCAAAAAAACACAAGAAAAAAGTTTAGATTCGGGCTAAGCCCCTGTTTTCAGGGCATTTCTCAACTGCAATATACAAGACAACAAGGCAGGCGCGGGGCGTAGAGTATGGCGAACCACCTCTCCTGGCCAGGAAGCCACTGCTCGCAGCGCATCATAAACAGCGCTGGATGTTTGCCATGTTTCCGCATTCTGCAAATTATCCTGTGCCGCATACAGCACCATATCAGCAATCAAATCATGAGGTATATCTTTCACATGCTTATCCAGCCACTGCTGTATCGCGCCAATATCAGACTGCTCCAGATTCTGCACAAGCTTGTCCCAGGCCAGCAGCGCCTTCGCATATTGCTCATCCAGCAATGGCGCGACCCGACCAGGGCTGCCTTGCCCAAGCGCCATTGCCAAAGGCAGTAAATCTTCATCCATTTGCTGCGCACTTAACACCTTGCGCATGTCATGCTCTGAAAGTGGCGCGCAAGCTTGTAGCATACAACGTGAACGAATCGTTGCGGGCAGCCTTGCCAAGTCATGACACACCATCAGCATCAAACTTCCCTCAGCAGGCTCTTCTAAACCTTTGAGCAAGGCGTTGGCCGCTTGATTATTCATCAGATTGGCATCATCAATCAACAATACCCGCTTTACACTTTTCAGACCTGTCAGCGCCAAAAAGTCCAACGCTTCCCTGATTTGGGCAATATGAATATCCCGGTTCAACTTCTTCTTTTTGCTATCATACAAGCGTTCGACTTTGGCAAAGTCTGGATGTGAGTCCGCGTGCAACATGGCGCACGCGTGGCATTGCCCGCAAGCCTGCCCATGCTCCAAGTCAGGGCTTTCGCATAAAAACAGGGCAGCCAACTGCCTGGCAATACTTGCCTTGCCAATACCTTGTACGCCATAAAGCAGCCACGCGTGGTGCAAACGCCCTTCTTGCATGGCATCGGCAAACTCCGCGCGTACATTATCATGTCCTGAAATGGTGTTCATAAACCTTGCAACACTGCCTGAATACCCGCCTGAATATCTTCTATACTTTGCCTTGCATCAATGCGTTTTACACGCTGCGGTTGTGCTTTCCAGATACTGGCAAAAGCTTGATACACAGCCCGATGAAAGGATATTTGTTCTTCATCCAGGCGATTGGCAGCTTCACCATCTGCCTGGCGCAACGCCATGCGAATCGCCGCGTCTTCCACGGGCAAATCCAACCAAATCGTCACATCAGGGCTTAGCCCGCACTCCGCCCATGTCAACATATCCCTTAATATTTGGTTATCTTCCAAAGCTCGCCCCGCAAGCTGGTACGCCAATGTGGAATCCGTATATCTATCACACACCACCCACTTGCCTGAAGCTAAAGCGGGCTTGATAACCTGCTGTACATGTTGCGCTCTGTCCGCCAAAAACAACAACACCTCTGCCTCTGCCACAGGTGTATGTTCACCTGACAATAACAAATGACGAATGGCTTTGCCCAAAGGCGAATCCCCAGGCTCAAACGTTTGCAGCACATCTTTACCCTGGCTTTTTAGCCAATCTACCGTGCGTGCCAACTGTGTGGTTTTACCGCTACCATCCCCACCTTCAAATGTAATAAACTTGCCCATACGCCCTTTTTACACACTCAGCCCCTGAAAGTCCACTTTACGATGAAAAATCCTGCTCGCCAAATCACTAACCCTGGCCGTATCACCCGATGTGTAAAACAGGGCTGTACCCTCAGCCTTGGCATGTGTACCTTGCAGTTGCTTTTTTAACTGTTTGGCTACCGCAGCCCCCGTACTCATAATATGCACCTGATTCCCCACCAGCTTGCGCAGCAAGGGTTCAATCAGCGGGTAATGCGTGCAACCCAACACCATCGTATCCACTCCCTCATCCAGCATGGGCGTCACATATGTTGACAAGAGTTGGCATGTGGATTCGCTTTCTATCTCACCCTTTTCAATGGCTTCCACAAGCCCGAAACACGGTTGCGTGATGATGCGCGCCTTATGCTGGTGCGCGTCCAATAAATTAGAAAACTTGTCACTTTTGAGCGTGTTCGCTGTAGCCAACACCCCCACCACGCCTGATGCTGTAACACCCACAGCGGGCTTAATCGCTGGCTCCACACCAATCACAGGAATATCCAATTGTTCTCGCAGCGCGTGAATCGCAACAGCCGTTGCCGTGTTGCACGCCACTACCAAAGCTTGGATATGATGTTGTCGTATCAATATATTCGCAAGCAAAAGGCAACGGCTTGCAATATCAGTCGCGGCTTTCTCGCCATAGGGCGCATATGCAGAATCTGCGATATACACCAGATTTTCATGCGGTAGCAAAGCCTGAATATCCCGTAAAACCGTCAGCCCGCCTAAACCTGAGTCAAATATACCTATGGGCTGCTTATCCATGTGGCGAAAACTAACGATAAAACCCACCTTCTCCAAAGCTTTTGCGTAATAACCCTACAGTTCTAAAGATGACAAAGCCATGATGTGGGCTATCCTTCGCAGTTATGATGACATTTACCCTGATTTTCCTTGCTGCGCTGCTCATGTCCACAGCTGTTGAGTTTTGGCTAGACAAGCGGCAGCTCAAATCTGTGCAGGCACATCAGCATGAAGTCCCCGCGCGCTTTCGGAATGTGATTTCACTTCAAGCGCATCAAAAAGCAGCCAACTACACAATAGCCAAGCTCAAACTCGGGAGGTGGGCAAGTTTATATAGCTTGGGTTTACTATTGATGTGGACGATTGGTGGCGGCCTGGACGCGCTGGATCAGGCTGTTCGCAGCCTGGGCTGGTCAGAGCTGGCCACGGGTGTGGTGTTTATCCTTGTATTCTTTTTTCTCAATGGTTTGCTGGACTTGCCTTTTTCCATCTACAAGACATTTGTGATTGAAGAAAAGTTTGGCTTTAACAACATGACACCGCAACTGTTTATCACCGATTTGATAAAAAG
>CAZLES010000067.1:0-4580 GCA_964558615.1 uncultured Zetaproteobacteria bacterium | reverse complement strand
GGGGCACTTTCTTTGCTTCATTTTTTGGTCGTAAAAAATGAAGAAAAAGCTTTGTATTAGCCTTCAAGCACCTTACGCACTGCATCTTCAGTAGCATCAATGGTGATGGGCGTTGCAATATCTTGCATGGCAGTGTCTGGGTCTTTCAAACCATTGCCTGTCAACGTGCAGACAATTTTATCACCTGCTTTAAAATAGCCCGCGTTGTTAAGTTTGATAATGCCCGCAACCGATGCCGCAGAAGCAGGCTCACAGAATACACCTTCAAGCGAAGCCAACATATCGTATGCTTGCAGGATTTCTTGATCCGTCACCGCATCAATCACACCACCAGATTCATCACGCGCAGCTTCTGCTTGTTTCCAAGAAGCTGGTTTACCAATGCGAATGGCAGTGGCAATGGTTTCTGGATTTTCAACAGGTGCACCGTTCACGATAGGGGCAGCACCTGCGGCTTGGAAACCAAGCATTTTAGGCAAGGTTTTAGAAATGCGATGTTCTTTATATTCTTTGTACCCCTTCCAGTATGCCGTGATATTGCCAGCATTACCCACGGGAAGCGCATGATAGTCTGGCGCGAAACCAAGCTCATCAATGATTTCAAATGCCCCTGTTTTCTGCCCTTCAATGCGATAAGGATTCACAGAATTAACCAAAGAAATCGAGCCATCCGCCGAAATATCGCGCACGATTTGCAAGGCATCATCAAAATTACCCTTGATTTGAATCACTTTTGCCCCATAGCGCATACCTTGACTCATTTTGCCCAATGCAATCTTGCCATCAGGAATCAGCACATAGGCTTCCATGCCCGAATTGGCTGCATAGGCCGCTGCCGATGCAGAAGTGTTGCCCGTCGATGCGCAAATGATTTTACGCGAGCCAGCATTGTAGGCCTGGGTAACAGCCATGGTCATGCCACGATCTTTAAATGAGCCTGTAGGGTTCAAGCCTTCAAACTTGAGAAAAATATTAAGTTCGGGGTTAATCGCATTACGCAAGTTTAACGACTCGTGAAGTGGTGTGTTACCTTCATAAAGCGTGATAATGGCATCATCCTTGGCAATTGGTAAAAAGGCACGATAACGGTCGATGATTCCTTGGTAATGTGGCATGCAATAGTCCTTAAACTTTCAATCAATATTCGCCAATTATGCTATGAATTCAAGTCACGGCAAGCTTTGCCGCGCTGATGCTCTGGGATAGCCAATTTGCGGGCTGTTTTGTACTTTTCGCTGAGGTGAAAAATCTTGTATGGGCAAGGCAGGCGGCAAGCCTGACATCCAGTCTGCCATCACCTTGGCTGTAATTGGCGCAAGAGCGACACCATTGCGATAATGTCCTGTAGCCACCCATAACCCTGGCTTGGACGCAACCTCACCAAGAAAAGGCAAGCCATCAGGGCTGCCTGGACGAAATCCCATCCACTGACGCTCAACTTCTGCATCTGCCAAACTTGGCACAAGCCTATGCGTTGCCTGCATTAAGGTATTGAAAGCATGTTTAGTATTGTCCCGATTAAAGCCCACATACTCCATAGTTGCACCTACAAGAATACGGCCATCACGCCTAGGCACAAAATAGGCATCATCATGTTTTATGATATGTTTTAGCGTATGAGGCCTGGTTTTGAGCAACACAATTTGCCCTTTCACAGGTTGAACATCCAAAACAAAGCCACTTTGCTCTGCAAGCATGTGACTCCAGCTTCCCGCCGCCAACAACACAGCATCTGTATAAAATATATCTCCAGCAACGGTTTGTACACCTGTCATACGCCCCTGTTTATCTTCCAGCAGTTTTACAACTTCATGACCTTCAAGCATGGGTACATCAAGCTTCTTCAAATACAGGAATACCGCCTTGAGCAATTCAGGGTTACGCACTTGATACACATCAGGCCAAAGCAAGGCTTCATCCACACAAGGTGCAAGCGCGGGCTCAATCGCCAAAGCCTGTTCACGATATAAATGCTGCATGTCCCAGCCAAACTTTTCAGACCACCTTGCAGCCGCAATCTGGTGCTGCACCTTGTCATCCGTAAAACATGGAATAAGCAAACCACTTTGAATACGCTGAATATCATGGCCTGTTTCCGTTTCCAGTTCATATTGTAAATCAGGGTATAAATCAAGACTGGCATTGACCAGCTCGCTAAAGCTATCAGGATAAAGCCAGGGATGAATCGGGCATAAAATCCCCGCTCCCGCCCAGGAAGCTTCCCGGGCTATACGCCCTTTTTCCAGTATGGTAACATCCACACCTTGCTGCTTGAGGCGCAATGCGGTGAGCAGTCCAATAATACCTCCCCCAATCACAATCACTTTCATGTCTTACCCCTGCATCCCCGAAATCTCTTGAGCGGAAAACTCAGGGTAAATAGCATCCACAAAATACAAACCATGAGCAGGGGCTGTTTCCGCTGCCATCTGTCTGTCTTTGGCTTGTAGTAGCGTTGCCATATATTCAGGATGCCATCGCCCAACCCCCACAGCAACCAACGAGCCTACAATATTGCGTACCATGTGATACAAAAACGCATCCGCGGCCACATCCACTGTCACCACATGACCATCACGTTGAACATGCAGGGTTTTAAGCAGTCTTTTCGCTGTGCTAGATTGGCAGCCAGAAGCTCTGAAGCTGGTGAAGTCACGCTCCCCCAGTAGCAGACGTGCTGCCTGATTCATCTTGTCCACAGCCAAAGTCTTGAGTACCCACCACATTTGCTTCTCATACAGACAGGAACTGACAGGTCGATTCCATATTTTGTACTGATAGCGCCGCTCAACGCAGTCAAATCGAGCATGAAAGCTCTCAGACACTGCTTTCACGCCATGCACCAACACCCCCACATTCTGCAAATGATAATTAAGACCCTGCACATAAGCACGAGGACTTTTTTGCCAACGTGATTGCAGAGCATCTGCATGAATCAACATATGCGTGGCATGTACACCTGTATCCGTGCGCCCTGCTGCCACAAAATGAGGTTGAGAATATTCACCCTCAAGAAGGCGCATGGCATGTTCCAAAGCCTCTTGTACCGTAAACGCATTATCCTGACGTTGCCAACCGTGAAACCTTGCGCCATCAAACTCAATGACCAAAGCAATGCGTTGCCTGGCCTTTGCCGTATCTGCTATTACATCAGCCAAAATAATCCCCAACCCATCACCATAAATACAAGGTATAATATATCCCTTGCGGCAAATAAGGATGTGTTTGTATGCCCTGCCTTGGCAATACGCATATCCCAGTGTTGCCACAACGATTGCGCTTCAACCTTGGCTGTGAGTACAACATCTTCTATGACCTGCATCAGGATATGGGGTAAAACAGACCAACGTTGCTGTTGCTCTTCCCATACTGCCCTTTTCTTGTGCAGCGTATCAGGTATGTGCTGCTGGATTGCCAATAACAAAAGCAGATAAGGTTTGAGTTTGTGAGCAAAAGGCAAGGTCTCCAGCATACTTAGCCATTGTGTCTTTGAAAAAACCCTGAACACAAACATGGCCGCAAAAAATACCAAGGCAATATGCATGCATATCAACAAGCCTTGCGCAAGCCCTTCTTTGGACAGGGGTACATAGAAAGGATGCTGTACCATTGTACCTGGTGTAAACAGGCCATGAAACAACATGGTAGGAAGAAAAAGCCAAAGTAGTAACTTAAGGCTTTTCAGAAGGTGGGCTACGCTTAAACCCTGCAATAATAGACCTGCAACGCATAACATTACATAAAACAGTGTGGGAGGCAGACTTTGCTGTACTGCCACCCACACCACAATGGAAACAATCGCAAGCCAGCGAATAATCATATCCGCTTATGACTTGTATTTATCCTCATCCAGCAGACCATCAAGGTCTTTCATCAAATCATCCAACTCTTGCGAAGCGCCAAAGGTTTCAACCATGGGATCATTATCTTTATCCTTAAGGCTTTCAATAGAATCAAGGGTTTCGTGAATAGCATCAAGTTCTGCTGTAGAGTTAAATCCATCCACCATAGGGTCATCGTCTGAAACAGACGACGCACTTTCAAGCGCATCATCCAGGCTGGCAAAGTGAGGGTCATCCTCTTTTGACGCGCTACTTTCTGCCCCTTCTTCAAGCATGGCTTTATTTTTGGCCACATCATTCAAAATAAAGGTTTTATCCAAATCATCGTCATCATCAAGCATTGCACTTGTACTGCTGCTTGTACTTTCATCGGTATCAACACCTAACTTGTCCACATCCGAAATAATGCTTTCTTCATGCATTTCCAAGGCTGACAAGTCAGCATCCAAATCAGGTAGCATGTCCATTTCATCAGCTTCTGTATCATCAGACAAGTCGTCTTCAGTATAACCAAGCTTTACAGGGTCTATCGTTGTGGTCGAAATATCCACATTATCCATACCTGCATCAAGACTATCAATATCTTCGCCCTCAAAAGCTGTTAACTCGATATCATCGCTACCTTCATCCATGGATACATCCAAATCGATATCTGATGTGTCATCATTTGTATCCATCACATCCGCATCGGCTGTATCCAAATCTGGAAGGTCAAAATCCATATCATCAAGGCTGACA
>CAZLES010000066.1:0-4607 GCA_964558615.1 uncultured Zetaproteobacteria bacterium | reverse complement strand
TTCATTCTGTTTGCCTTTGAGCAATACTTGATGCGCTTCTTCCACACTTGCTACCTTAGCGCCTTGCACCTGCCCGTCATCACAGGCAACAATCAGCAATCCAGCCAGAATCATCAACCATAATCTCTTCATACTATCTCCTTATTTTCGCGGTAGTTGAGCAGCACACCAGCTACCAAAACCGCCAACAAAATTATACACATCCCTATGCCCAGCCTTGGCCAGGATACTTGCCGCAGCAGCTGAGCGCATACCCGACGCGCAGATAAGAATTGCTGGTTTATCCTTTGCGATTTTATGCATATGCTGTTCAAACTCATGCAATGGTATATGAATCGCATTGGCAGGATGCCCGCTATGCCATTCACTTGATGAACGCACATCCACCAAAGTATGCTCTTCTTTAAAATCGGGGTATGCACCCGCAGTCATTTTCTTAATGCCCAACATTTTCGGCTTTATCACCCTTCCCCAAATCATCCAGCCGGCAATCGCCAACGCAATCACCAACGGCAAATGCTCTTGTACCCATGTCATGATTAACAGGTTTTGCAGGCCGCTTCAGATTTAAAGCCCAATTTTTTCAATATAATACCCATCAGACACCATTGTGTTATACCTGATTGGAACAGGTTTGCACCAACAAACAGGGTAAACCACAACCATGTTGGCTCTGAAAGCGGCGCGCCTGACAGCACGACCGACAACATGATAAAAAATCCCGCGACAATATGAATAATACGTTCAACAGACATATCTAAACTCCTGCGATTAAAGGTTAATGTTAAAAATTATTTTTTTGTACACGCATCAGGGCAATAGATGCTTTGCAGCGCGACAAGAAGATTCTCAAATTCAGGATTAGCAATACTGTAATACACTTGCTGCCCCCTTTTTTCATTCTTCAGAATACCCATCATACGCATTTTGGATAAATGCTGAGAAAGATTTGACTGCGATGAACCCGTGCGCTCAATCAAATCGTGTACGCACAACGGCCCATCCATCAAATGGCATAAAACAGACAAGCGAACTTCATGCGCAATGGCTTTCAGCCCTTCACTTGCCAGACTAATTTTCTCTTGAGGTATCATTTCCATGCTGCGAAGTATAAATTCAGTTTATTATATTAGCAATAGTTAATATTAGTCTATTTTTGCTGACACATCACATGCACATATCGCCCCAACAAAAGATAAGGCATTTGTCGAGAATATTGAAGCTCCATGTCCAGCACATCCGCTTCATGCATGTTACCACCACGTTTTGCGCCAACATAATCACTAAACACCCGAATACCACTCCGATAACAGACTTCAAAACCATACTGCTGAAGCTTGTTTTCCACCCAGGCTGGCCGCAACGGGTTTGGCGGAGTTAAGCCTCCTTTCATACCTGAAAAGTCATCACGACTGATTTTTTTGAAGTTACCCCGCAGCAAATTATGAAACACAAGCGCGTCTTTATTGTAAAACATCAGGGAAACCCAACTGTTCTTATGTGTCAGCTCACCTAGTTTCATAAAAAAGCTTTCAGGTTTGTTCAACCATTCCAGTACCGCATGACAAAGCACCAAATCATGGGGTTTCGCTTCCAAATCCTGAAATGACCCATGTGACCATCGCATGTTTTTCTCCATGCCCTGCTCACATGCTGTTCGTTTCGCCACAGCTAACATATTGGCGGATATATCATTGATGCACACATCATGCCCAAGCCCCGCAAGATGCAACCCCATTTGCCCAAGTCCGGCGCCGACATCAAGCACCGTTAAGCCACCCGCTATTATACCAGGTACTTGCTCCTCCAAATCACGCTTGACCACAGCAAGACGAATCTTGCCCTTGTAGCTACCATAAATGCGCTTTTGAAAATGCTCACCCAAATCATCGAAGTTGATATCCCGACTCATTTATATCTTTTCAGAAATGGTCGTCATAACCCTGGAAGTGATCTTCATACCTGCCTTAACCACTTCAGGTAAAGTTGCCGCGCCTAAGTCTTCAGCCAAATGCGCGTGCCCCAACTCATCTATTTTCATTTGTTCCACAATAGCCCTGCTACGCTTGTCTTCCTCAGGCAGGCGCTGCAAATGACTATCCAGATGGCGCACAACCTGATATTCCGTTTCTGCCAGGAAACCCAGATTCCACCTGTCTCCTGCCACACCTGCAACAATACCAATGGCAAACGAACCAGCATACCAGAATGGATCCAGTCTGGAAGGCTGCTCACCCAACTCTTCTAGTCGCCTTCTGCACCAATTCAAATGGTCAGCTTCTTCTTCCGACGCATGTTTGAGTTTATCCTTAAGCGTTTTATCACGAGCAATCAGGGATTGCCCGTGATACAAGGCCTGAGCAGCCATTTCTCCAGCATGGTTCACCCGCATCAAACCTGCCGCTTTTTTCTTTTGTTCAGCGCTCAAATTATCCTCGCCTGCTTGCCCCGCGGGGTATTCGCGCTGCGTATGCTGGGCAATAAAGATGTTATTCAAAGCCTTGTCCACATGCCCAATCACATGATCGACAAGGCTGTAATGGCGTAATTTGTCGTTTTTCATTGTGCTATTTTTACCTGTATGACAATTTATGCAAGCTATCAGCAAAACTTTGTTGTAGCCAGGCAGGCATACGCAGACCATATTGTCGTAACAGCTCGCGATGCTCTTTGCAATTCGTGTCAAACTTGCTGACATCCTGCCAAAAAGCTGGCGAATGGTTCAAGTGTTTAAGATGGGTTAACTCATGAACAAGCACATGCCTTACCAACACATCAGGTAAAAACAAAAGACTTGCATTCAGGCTGATGTTTCCTTTCGCGGAGCAACTGCCCCAACGACTTTTTTGCAAACGAACAGAAACCGAGCCATAAGCCAGGCCCATCTCTTCTGCCATATCCGAAAGCCAGGGTTTCAAGTGCTGCCTGCCCTTCTTCCTCACCCATGCCAGCAAGGCCTGGCGAACTTGCTCTTTATCATCAACATCACCAATCACCGCAAGCGTGAAGCCTTGCTCTCTAAACTGAATGCGTGAAACTGAAGAAGGTCGATAATCAAGTACCCACTTTTGCTTCACAGCCATCAAGTCAATACTTTCTGGCAAATCCAGCTTTGGTTTGTCCTGTATATCACACACTGACAACTGCTTGAGAACCCACGGTGTATGCTCGTGTAACATGGGTTGCATATACCGCCTGGGCATACGATGCGGCCATACAAGCTCGACTTCACCATAGTTGCTGATGGTCAAGCGCGGACGCTTGGCACGTTTGGAAAGCCTAAGCTGCCATGCAAAAGGAAAGTCAGCGTTCAATTATTTTTTAAGATAGTTCGCCATCAAAGCCAGCGAAACAAATCGAGGTGTTAGCTTCTGTATCAGCCATAATAATTTATGCCGCCAACCTGGCACACAATAACCACCTCCCATATTTAAGGTTTGCAATGCTGCACTCACCACTTGCTTGGCAGGCACACTAAATGTATTACCTTTGCCCTTGGGTGCACCTGATACATCCCTGAACCCTGTAGGTGAAGGGCCTGGTGCCAGGGTAACAACAATGAGCTCACCTTGATGCTCGGCTCGAATAGCCTCACTCCAGAATGTCATCCCCGCTTTGGCTGCCGCATAGGTTGCCAAGTATGGCAAAGGTGTTTCCCCCGCCAGCGATGAAACGTTAATCATAAAACCCTGATGTTTTTTTAATTGTGGAATCAAGGCATGGGCAAGCATAACGGGTGCTAACAAGTCCACACGAACCACATCGGCCTGCGCCACACACTCTTTTTCCGCAAAACCTCCCCACACGCCAAAACCCGCATTGTTCACCAAACCATAAATGGCATAGTCCGCAAGCTTCTCAATAAACCTTTCTGTTTCTTTACGTGATGACAAGTCTGCCTGCATACATATATGATATTCTGGATGCTGGAGCGCGTGATACGTCAGGTTCAGACGAGACTTGTCCCGCCCGTGCAAAATAAGGTGATAGCCCAAAGCCTCAAGCTGGATGGCAAACTCGGTACCAAAGCCACCCGATGCTCCTGTTAACACAACCCAAAGTTTATCCTGAACTTCACTCATCATGATTGGTGGCAAAACACATCATACTACGCTTGCGCTTGCTGAATGTCGCAATGTTATGCACATCATATTGCTGCAACAAAGCAAGGCAATCATCCATGGCATGGCCAACTTCACTCGGCGCGTGCGCGTCCGAGCCATAAGCAAAAGAAATACCCAAAGCCGCAGCCTTGCCAACAATACGAGGATGCGGGTAAATTTCCCGCACTGGTTTACGCAAGCCTGCCGAACTGATTTCCAAAGCTACATCCGCCTTCTTGACAGCATCCAGCATGGCATCCAGGGCTTGCGTGACAGCCATAGAACCCTCAGGAGCTCTGTAACCAAACTTTTTAATCAAATCAGGATGACCAATCATGTCAAACAAACCACAGGCAGCCGACTGCTCAACCAGCCTGAAATAATCATAATAGGCTTGCTCAATATCGCAGCTTTCAAAACGGGATACTTCATCAGGGTTATCAAAGCCCCAATCACCAATAAAATGAACCGAGCCCATCAAATAATCCCAATCATAATAATTGG
>CAZLES010000065.1:0-4712 GCA_964558615.1 uncultured Zetaproteobacteria bacterium | reverse complement strand
GTTGGGATGCGATTTATCGCGAGGCCCTGCGCCGGGGATGGATGCTGATGGCTTATGTCAAACCGGATATGAGCCATGCGGGAAAAACCTTGTTTTCCAGCCTGGATCATTTGTTTCCACTGCGTTCAGGCCGTATTGGCAACATGAGCCTGTTGGCTGGTTCACCTGTTGCTGAAATGGATGCGCCGCACCAAACGGCATCCCTGTTTTTCTGCCGCCGCGGTGTGCTCAATCATGATGATGTGAGTCCACAAGATGATAGCACAGCACATAAGGAAATGCGGGTAGCAGAGGAGAGCAAACCTGCAGCAGCCATGCCAGAAGCACAGCAGGACAAGGTCGAACAAGCAGAAGCAGTTGTAGAGCCTTCCAAGACCGTACAGGCGGAAAAGATACCAGAAGATAGTGAAACCATAGCGAAGGAAACCGAAGTCAAGGAAAAGGCGGCAATGACAACATTGGCATCAGAAGCCGTGCAAGGAGAAGTCATGAGTGAAACAGTATGGCCCAAACACGCAGACAAGCGACTGCTGCGTGTGTTGCAAAAGCAGGTACAAGGTTCAGTCGAGTTATTATCAAGCAGCAGTGAAGATGGATTGGTCAAGCTGATGAGTGTTCTTGATATGGGTGTATCAGGAGAAGTTGAGGCTGCCATTATGGATGCACTAACCGACCTACAAAATATCGACCGCGTTAGCCAGCGCCTGAATAATGTGAAGTCGTGTTTGGATGAGTGGGCAAGTGCGCAAGACGATGAAACAGGCGCAGCACTTTGGGAAGAAGAAGTAGCCAAGCGTTATGTGATGGAAGAAGAGCGAGTGGTATTAAGAGGTGAATTATGAGTGGTCCACGTATATTGATTGTTGAAGATTCAGCTATGGTGCGCATTACTGTGAAGCGAACACTATTATCAGTGGATTTTGGTGTGGAAGAAGCTAAAGATGGACAAGAAGGCTTGGATAAAGCCATACAATCTGACCCACCTTTTGATTTGATTCTTACCGATTTGAACATGCCCAATATGGATGGGCTAACCATGATTCAAAAGCTTAGAGAAACCCAAGCTTATGCGGATACCCCCATTGTTATGCTCACCACAGAATCAGGCGAAGAAAAAAAATCCATTGGGCACAACTCAGGTATTTCAGCATGGCTTGTCAAACCCTTTGAGCCAGATGCCCTGATTGAAACTGTGGGTGGTATGCTGTTTTGATGTGTTGATGAGGAGATAAGATATGGATGAAGAGTTACTGGCTGAGTTTTTAGCTGAAAGCAATGAAAATCTTGCTGCTATTGAGCAGCAGTTGATGGATTTGGAAGCCAATCCCGATGATGAAGAGCTGTTGGGCGCGATTTTCAGAACCATTCATACGGTCAAGGGAAGTTGTGGTTTTCTCAACCTTACTCGGCTTGAAAAAGTCGCACATGCGGGGGAGAATTTGCTCAGTCGCATTCGTGCGCTGAAATATCGTGTTAATGAAGATATTGTCTCATTACTTTTAGAGTGTGCTGATGCGATTACTCAATTGTTAGAAGGTTTGGAAGAAACAGGTGCAGAGCCTGAGCTTGATCATAGTGATTTGATTGCGAGGCTTAAGGCATGTGAGCAACGCATTGCGGGTGCGGATGCAGCAGAATCAGATGCGCCAGATTCAGCATCAGCCACAGACATCACATGGCTTGATGGAATCGATCAATCGATAATTGAAGCCTTGCAACATGAAGGGCTTAGTTCACCGGAAGATGTGATCGCGGCAGGCTTTGCAACCCTCAAAGACATTCAGCCTTTGACATCATCCGATGCGTTAAAGATTTTGGGGATAGCGCGCGCTGCCACGCAGGGCGACAAACAGGACGAATCGGCAGAAGCCAGCAGCAACAGCAAAGTCGAGCATGAGCAACCGCAGGCAGAAGCACCCGCTGTTCAAGCAACAAGCCCCGCGCCTTCCACCAGCTCTTCTGATGATAAGGCTACAGCACCAGCCAAGGCTGAAAAGGTTGCAGGCAAGCAGCAGCAAGAGCCCAAGCCTGCCAAGGCAGCCAAGAAACAAGGCAATGCCAGCATTCGTGTGGATATTGAATTGTTGGATGAATTGATGAATCAGGTGGGTGAGCTTGTGTTAACGCGCAATAGTTTGGTGCAAATGGTGCGAGCTTCAGGCTCTATGGATTTGATGCGTGTGGGTAGAGATGTGGACCAAATCACAGAGCAGCTACAAGCCCAGTTGCTGCGTACACGCATGCAACCTATTCAGACCATTTGGAGTAGCGTACCTCGCATTGTTCGTGATATTGGTAAGCAGTTAGATAAAAAAATTAAAGTGGTGATGCAGGGTGAAGATACGGAGCTGGATAGAACCATTCTTAATGCTCTAAAAGACCCACTAACTCATATCATTCGCAACAGTTGTGATCACGGTATTGAAACTCCCGGCGTGCGAGCGGAGCGGCAAAAACCAGAACAGGGTACATTAACCCTTTCAGCAGTGCAGGAGTCTGGTTTTATCCTGATTACCATCCAGGATGATGGTGGCGGCATTGACGCGGAAAAAATCAAGGCAAAAGCAGTCAATATGGGTGTATTGTCTGAGGAGCAGGCGGCTGCGATGTCCAGCAAGGCGGCACTGCAATTGATTTTTCATGCTGGGCTGTCCACGGCTGAAAAGGTTACCAATTTTTCCGGGCGTGGTGTAGGCATGGATGTGGTACGCACGGAAATTGAGCGTGTGGGTGGCAGTGTGGATATTGATAGCACGGTGGGGCAGGGCACGACTCTGCGTATTCGGATTCCGCTGACGTTAGCCATTATTTCTGCCATGGTGATTGGCTGCGAAGGGCAACGCTTTGCTATTCCGCAAATGAGTGTGCAAGAGTTGTTAAGCGCACCCAAGGATTCTGAGGATTGGCGTTTGATTGCAGGCCAGCCTTTTTATCGGCTTAGAGGTAAGCTTTTGCCCGTAATGCGCTTAAAACAAGCATTGGATTTATCGGAAGATGATGCTTTGCATGGTTCGATTGTGGTGGTGGATATGGGCGACCGCACCTTTGGTATTTTAACCGACCAAATTTATGGTGCGGAAGAAATTGTGGTTAAACCTTTGGGTATTCATTTCCAACACCTTAATTTTTATGGTGGTTGTAGCATTTTGGGTGATGGAACAGTCATCCCGATATTCGATTGCAATGGCCTAGCGTCCATGATTCAAATTTCTTCCGATGTGGATGCCATGCGGCAGCTTCAGGAGGAGAACAAGGTGGGAGAGGTGGACAAACAGCAACATAGCCTGTTGTTCAATCAGGCTGGTATGCGTTATGCCATTCCCATGACTCTGGTGGAGCGGCTGGAATGCCTTAGCCCCGATCGTCTTGAGAAAACAGCAACAGGAGAAATTCTGCAATATCGGGGTGAGTTGATTACAGTACTTCGCTGGTCGGATTTGCTTGGTGAGCCACAGGCAAGCAAGGGCGAAGATGAGGAAGTCTATTGTCTGATTCTTTCCGATGGCGATCCAGACAGCGGTAAGCGCATGTGTTTACAAGTGGATGATGTTGAAGACATCCTGGAAGTATCCATGGATATTAAAAAACCATCCGATAATCCTTTGTTCCTTGGCACAACAGTGATTCAGGGTATAGCTACAGAAGTTGTTAATGTTTTTGAAGTGGTGCAACGGGCAGACCCTGAATGGTTTGCCCATCAAGCGGGTGTGGCTTCAACCAAGGTGTTATTTGTTGAAGATGCTCAATTTTTCCGTCAACTGGTGATTCCTGTGTTAGAATCCATGAAGTTTGATATTCGCATTGCAGAAGATGGTGAGCAGGCGAAAAAGGTGTTGGAAACATTTACGCCAGACCTCATTCTTACCGACATTGAAATGCCCAATATCAATGGTATTGAGCTGGCAACATGGGTCAAGGCACAGCCGCATTTAAGCCAATGTATTATTGTTGCCTTAACAGGCAAGCAAGACGCTAGCCTGGATAGTTTGGGTAGTGATATATTTGCTGATGTGCTTTCCAAGATGGATAGCCAGGTATTGTCTGAAAGCATTACCCGCATTTTAAGTGAGCATGCGGGGCAAAAGCATAAGATGGCAGGGCAGCAATCTTCTCTGGTGTTACCTAAGCCACCACACCCTTCCTCGTATTCATCCGCGCACGAATCAGCGCAGGCAAGCGCGCGTAAAGTGGCTTAGGAGACAGATATGGTAAAACAAATGAAGGAACAACAGCATACCAACGAACTGCTTACTTGCCGGGTTGGTGAGCAATGGATTGGCTTTCGTGTGCAGCAGGTACGGGAAGTGGTCAAGCAGCAACCCCGAACGCACATGCCCAAAGCGCCAGATGCAGTAGCAGGGCTAATTAACCTCAGAGGGCGTGTGATTACGGAGCTTGAGGTGCGCAAGGTGGTTGGTTTATCAGCAAGGGAAGAAGGCAAACCTTTTCATGTGGCGATTGTGGAAACATTAAGTGGTGAAGATTTTGGTTTGATTGTGGATGATGTTGGCGGTGTCATTGTACCGGACGTGCAAGCCCTTGAGCCCACCCCACAATCTCTGGATGCTGCCTGGAGACAGGTGAGCGATGGTGTGTTAAAGCAGGAAGACGGGGTACTGGTGTTGGTGAATGTGGATAGGTTTATTGGCTTGACTGTTCCTGGTTTGGGAAATGCTGATACAGCAGATGTGACGGTACATTGATATGGTAAG
>CAZLES010000064.1:0-4724 GCA_964558615.1 uncultured Zetaproteobacteria bacterium | reverse complement strand
CCAAAATGATTTCAGCACCAATATCATCGGTTAAATCGGCAGGTGTTAAGCTTTTGACTGTGGCTTGTGTGCCCACAGGCATAAAAACAGGTGTCTGCACCTTGCCATGCGACAAGCTCAGCTCACCACGACGCGCAAACCCTTGCTCATCTTTAGCAATAATCTTAAATGAAAGTGCAGACACCTATGTCAGCTATGAAACAAGCAACGCGTTGACTTTACGCACAAACCCTGCGGGGTCTTCAGGCAATGCGCCTTCAGCAAGCACAGCCTGATCAAAAAGAATATCTGAAAAGTCAGCGATTTTTTCTTTGGAACGCATTCTGGCCAGCCGCTTAATCAAATCATGCTCTGGATTGATTTCCAGAATGGGCTGCACACTAGGCACATCTTGCCCTGCTTGTTTAAGAATACGCTCCATATTACCTGAAATATCAAACTCATCAGCTACCAAACATGCGGGTGAAGTGGTTAGCCTGTCTGTTGTACGCACATCCTTGACTTTATCACCCAAAGCCTCTTTAAGCTTTTTCACGGCAGGTTCCGCAGATTTAACAGCTTCTTCATGCGCTTTTTTCTCTTCTTCCGCGTCTTCACCAATGCCTGACAAGTCCAACTCACCTTTGGCAATGGATTTAAGCTCCTTGCCATCAAACTTGTCCAAATGACCAACCAGCCACTCATCAATACGATCATGCATAAGCAGGACTTCAATACCTTTTTTGCGGAAGATTTCCAGATGCGGGCTGTTTTTTGCGGCAGCCAGGCTTTCCGCTGTGATATAATAAATGGTATCCTGCCCTTCTTTCATACGCGCAATGTATTGTTCAAGGGTAACCGCTTGCTCATCTGATGCAGTACTTGAGAAGCGAAGCAGCGCGGCAATCGTATCTTTATTTTTCGAGTCTTCAATCACACCTTCTTTCAAGCAGTTACCAAATTCCTTGTAAAACTCGGCATACTTGTCTTCTTCTTTTTGCGCCAAATCTTTCAGCCAGGAAAGTACACGTTTGGTCGCGCCTTTTTTCATGGCAACCATGGCTGGACTATGCTGCAAAATTTCACGTGATACATTGAGCGGCAAGTCTGATGAATCCATTACACCACGCACAAAACGCAAATAACGTGGCATTAAGTCTTCAGTGGCTTCCATGATAAATACACGTTTGACATAAAGCTTCACACCATGCCTGGCTTCAGCGTGCCATAAATCAAAGGGCGCGCGTTTGGGAATATAAAATAATAATGTGTATTCATATTGCCCTTCCAGGCGTTGATGCATATAAGCTAGCGGGTCTTCAAAATCATGAGCAACATGCTTGTAAAAGTTGATATAATCTTCTTCCTTGAGCTCGGATTTGGGTTGCGCCCATAATGCGGAAGCCTGGTTTACAGTTTCAATTTCAGGCGTTTCCCCATCTTTGGCTGGCTTGTACATACGAATAGGGAAAGGTACATGATCAGCATATTTATTGATAATGGAGCGCAACTTCCAGTCATTCAAAAATTCTTCCGCGTCATCACGCAAGTGTAATACAATTTCAGTGCCCCGCTTCTCTTTACTGACCGTTTCAATGGTAAATTCACCATCTCCCCTTGACTCCCAACGTACGCCATGTTCAGGGCTTGTGCCCGCACGGCGCGTAGTTAAAGTCACCTTATCGGCAACAAGGAAAGATGAATAAAAACCAACACCGAACTGGCCAATCAAATGCGCGTCTTTTTCCTGGTCGCCCGAGAGTTGGCTAAAAAACTCTTTGGTTCCCGAACGGGCAATGGTACCAATATTTTCAATCACTTCTTCATGGTTCATGCCAATACCATTATCTGAAATGGTGATGGTTTTGGCATCTTTATCAAAATCAACAAAAACATGCAAATCTGAGTCACCTTCAAACAAGGCATCATCAGTTGTCGCCTCAAAGCGTAGTTTGTCCGCAGCATCCGAGGCATTGGAAATCAATTCACGCAAGAAAATTTCTTTATTGGAATAAAGGGAGTGAATCATCAAATCCAAAAGTTGTTTCACTTCAGTTTGGAAATGCATGGTTTCTTTAGACATGTTCACCTCTACTACATTTGTTATTCGATACTTTTGTATAATGATGCTACCAACTGTTTTCAAGCCCTGTAAGCAGGATAAAACAAGATGTTAGGGGGCCTGTTAACACTAATTCTGCTGGCGTCGATTCGGCCATTTTTTTGTTCCTGCAAGGCTTTGCAAGCGAAGTGTGCTTGTTGCACATAAGCTTGCGATAACGCCGAAGGACGGAAAAAAGGCCAATCCCTGCGGGCTGCGCTCCAAATGAGGTCACTCGGCTGTTGCTCGGCATTCATTTGGAACCACCAAACTTCAGGCCTCGCGCCTTGATTGACCTCATTTGGTGCAGCAGCGACTACATCATCATTAGTATTAACAGGCCCTAGTGCCGAACCCACCACACAATCAGCCAGCCAACGGCCAGCGCGAAAAAGCCCATAAACCGAAGTGATGAAACGGGTATCTGTGGTATTTTTTTGAGCATGTTAACCATGGATTCCGGGAAGAGCGCATAAAGCGCCCCTTCCAAAACCAGAACCAGGCCTAAAGCTGCCCACAAGTCATCCATATGACTTACCTGGATGCTTCAAAAAATTGAAAAAACTCTGAATCTGGAGACAAAATAATACGGCTTTGCTTCATCAGTGATGTTTTGTATGCCTCCAGCGACCGTGTAAAAGCATAAAATTCAGGGTCTTTTTGATAAGACTGCGCATAAATTCTGGTTGCTTTTGCATCCGCGTTACCCTTGATGATTTCAGCCTTCTTGTATGCGTCCGCAAGCAAAAATTTCCTTTCCTTATCCGCAGTTGCACGAATCTCTTTGGCCGCTTCTTCACCTTCGGAACGATATTGTTTGGCAATCCGTTGCCGCTCGGCTTTCATGCGGCGGAACACCGAATCCGAGTTATCTTCGGGTAAATCGGCACGCTTGATACGCACATCCACAACTTTAACTCCCAATGACGATACTTCCGCATCTGCCAAGTCCCGAATAGCATGCATAAGCGCAATACGTTTATCTCCACCTTCACCACCTGTTACAATTTCATGCAGGGTATGCTTGCCCAAAACTTCCCTGACCTTGGCACCTACCACATCCTGCATACGTGATTCCACACGATCTCGTGTTTTTGCAACCTGATACACCTTGAGCGGGTCTATAATTTTCCAGCGTGTAAAGCTATCCACGAGAATTTTTTTCTTGTCTTTGGTAATCACTTCATTGGGCAGGTCATCGCTGGCAAGCAAGCGTTTATCAAACACGACAATATTTTGCCAAGGTAACTTCCACTTCAAGCCTGGCTCAACAATAGGCGGGCCTATAATATCACCAAACTGCATCACCAGAACCTGATCACGTTGATCCACAACAAACGCGCTACGGCTGACCACAATAAAAAGAGCAGCAAAGACTAAACCTGCAATCATTTGTTTAGGGCTCATCATTTCACCTCCACTTTACCAGAGCCACTTAGGGGTAAATATGGCAAAATCTGGTCTGCAACCTTTGAGTCAATAATGATTTTATCCGCGCCAGCCAGTACTTCTTCCATCGCTTCCAAGTATAAACGCTTACGTGTGACTTCGGGTGCTTTTTTATAGGCTTGAAGCAAGCTGTTAAAGCGGTCTGCCTCACCAGCAGCCCTATCTTCAACCTCTCTGGCATAGGCCTCAGCCTCAAGAATTTTCTTTTTCGCCTCTCCTCTTGCGTTGGGTATAATGCTGTTGGCGTAAGCTTCTGCTTCATTTTTGGCGCGCTCTTTATCTTCACGCGCACTTGCCACATCTTTAAACTCTTTACTTACACGCTCTGGCGGCTGCACATCTTTTAATGTTACCGTTGTAATACGAATACCAGCATGATACCCATCCAAAATTTGTTGCAGGGCTGTACGTGTTCTTGCTTCCACATCGGCTTTCTTATCCGTCATCACATCATCAATCAGGGTACTACCAATCACCGCGCGAATCGAGCTTTCAGCCGCGTCTCGAACAGTTTGCACAGCTTGGGAAGCATCAATCTCAAAAAGATATTTTTGAATGTCTGAAATCCTGTATTGCACCACAAATGAAATATCCACAATATTCTCATCTTTGGTGAGCATAAGGGATTCCTGGCTGACTTTACGCACCCTGCCATCTGCAAAGGTTCTAAAGCCAATGGGTAAACGCTGCACTGATAACGTAGGAATTTTTTCAACCGTTTCAATAGGATAAGGAAGATGCCAATTTAATCCGGGGCTACGGGTATCCACATGCTTGCCAAAACGCAAAACCACTGCCTCTTCATCAGCCTCAACCTTGTAAAAGCCAGACGCAAGCCATGCGACAAATGCAATACCAATCACCGTAATCATCATGCCTTTGCTGATTTCTGGCGCATCACCACCCTGGTTGCCACCTTTACCACCACCAAAAAAACCACCAAACTTTTCATTCAGATCTTTAAGCATTTTATCCAGATCAGGTGGCGTTTGCTTGTTGCCACCAGATGGACCGTGGGGCTTACCCCAAGGGTTATTATCCTGATTTTGATTCCAAGGCATAAATACACTCCTTTGGTTCATATACTCATATTGCGCGCAGTGTAGCCAACTGCCCGGCGAATGCCAGCTTACAAATAGCGATGTAGGGCCTGTTAACACTAATGATGATGTTGCCGCTGCTGCACCAAATGAGG
>CAZLES010000063.1:0-4770 GCA_964558615.1 uncultured Zetaproteobacteria bacterium | reverse complement strand
GGCTTGTCGATGCCGTGGCAACATGCCAGGAAGCCATTGAAGCATTGGGTAAGCACAGACCTGATATTTTGGTGTCCGACCTTGGGCTTCCTGATGGAAATGGCGTAAAAGTAATTCGTGAAGCAAGGCGACTGTACCCCGATATTGAAGTGCTGGTAGTCACCATGTATGGTGATGAAGCCCATGTGGTAGAGGCTCTGGAGGCAGGCGCAAGCGGCTATTTACTTAAGCGTCAGGCCTTTGAAGAGCTTGGTGATGCCATCATCAGTGTGTTGCGCGGCGAATCTGCTATCAGCCCTGAAGTGGCACGGTATTTACTGAAACGTTTCAATGATACCCACACCAGTAAAGTTGCGGAAAACCCTTTGACAGAACGTGAAAGCGAAGTGCTGAAGTGGATTGCCAAGGGATACAGCTACGATGAAATCGCCGGTATTCTGAAAGTATCCGCCAATACCATCCGCACCCATATCCGCAGCATTTACCGCAAGCTTGAAGTTTCTTCCCGCTCAGAAGCGGTATTTGAAGCAACCAACCTGGGCTTTTTGAACCTGAAAGACTAGGGCTTAGGCCCTAGTTAACAAACTCTGAAAACGGTCAAAAGCCTGCCGTCTGTTCATCCGCAAAGTTTTCAAAACGTGTGCATGCTTTAAGAAATGTCAACCGTGTCGTACCAATCGGGCCATTCCGCTGTTTGGCAATAATCACTTCAGCCACGCCCTCATTTTCAGGTTTTTTGTTATATACTTCATCACGGTAAATAAACATAATCACATCGGCATCCTGCTCAATAGCACCCGACTCACGCAAATCCGACATCATGGGGCGCTTGTCTGAGCGTGACTCCAAAGAACGGTTCAACTGCGACAAAATAATGATAGGCACATCCAGCTCTTTAGCCAGGCCTTTAAGCGAGCGTGTCATTTCACTGATTTCCAAATCCTTGCGATCAGCGTTGGTATTGCCTGTCATCAACTGAAGGTAATCAATCAATACCAAATCCAACTTCCCTTGTTCCCGTTTGAGCCTGCGGCATTTGGAGCGCACCTCAAGCACAGAAATCGCAGGTGTATCATCGACAAAAATACTGGCTTCGGCCAGTTTCCCCGTAGCTGCCGCAAGCTTTCGCCAATCGTCTTTCGTAAAATGACCTGTGCGCATTTTGGCCATATCCACACGCGACTCTGCCGCCAACAACCGCATACCAATCTGTTGTGCCGACATTTCCAGAGAGAATACTGCGACTACATTAGGCTCAGCATCACGAAGTGCTGCATTTTGTGCCACATTCATCACAAATGCTGTTTTACCCATACTTGGGCGACCAGCAATCACAATCAAATCGCCACGCTGCAAGCCCGCGGTTTTTCTGTCCAAATCCGCAAACCCTGTGGCAATGCCGGTAATCTCCTTTTTGTTCTCATAGCGGTGTTCCAGCTCTTTGAATCCTTCTAAAATCAGATCTTTCAAGCCTTGAAACGTTGGCCTGCTTCGACTAAAACTTTCTGCCACAGCAAGGATTTGAGATTCAGCAGCATCCAAATGATCGGCCACCGCTTTCACAGGGTTTTCATACACTTCCTGCGATATATTGGAGCAAACCTTGAGCAACTGCCTAAGCATGGCGCGCTCACGCACAATATCAGCATAATGACGTACATTGGCCGATGTAGGGATAAGCGAAATCAAATCACCCAGATAAGCCTCTCCACCACACTTGTCCAGTTCGCCAGTCTGCTCCAGGTAATCTTTAACGGTTAAGGCATCAACAGGCTTGTCTTCACCTGCCAGAGTTTGGATAGCTTGAAAGATTAAGCCATTTGCAGCGATATAAAAATGTTCAGGCAGTAGTGTGCCTTCAAGCTGTTCCAGAGCTTCAGGGTCCAGCATGATGCCACCCAAAACAGCACACTCGGCATCCCGAGCATGAGGAGGAACCCGCTCACGCAAATCAAGTTCACGCAGCGGGGAACTTCCTTCTTCAATCAAGCAGTTGCTTCCGCTTCAACAACAATTTTAATGTTGGCCATCACATCAGGGTGTAAGCGCACACGAAACGCATGTTCACCCACTTCCTTGATTGGCGCGTCCTGCAAAATATCACGACGTTCAACCTCATAGCCTTCAGCCTGAATCAATGCCGCCAACTCATTGGCACCGATAGAACCATACAGGCGCTTGCCATCTGATGTTGCGCGAACCACCGACAAGTTAAGCGAAGACATTTGTTCGGCTTTTGCCTGCGCTGCTTCAAGTACAGTACGTTGTTGCTCTTCAAGCATGGCGCGCCTGCGCTCAAATACTTTACGGTTACTGTCATCAGCCGGCACAGCCTTGTTTTGAGGTAAAAGGAAGTTGCGACCATAGCCGTCACGAACCTTGACCTCATCACCAACATTGCCAAGCCCTTCCACACGTTCCAAAAGAATTAAGTCCATCATTTTTCTCCTGTTGCCGAAACAAACTTTCGACGAAAATTAAACCACATATCAAACAGCCCTATCAGGGTGAAAATCACCACCACAAAAGACCAAAAAAATAACATCGCATACATCACCAGCACACCATTCCCCATACCTTTACTGGCTAACCAAGCATGGCTGACGGCAATGCCTTGCACAGCAATCAATGCGGACAACACAATCACCCCATTTAAGGCGAGGTATTGTAAGTTGCCTGTTGCCATATTGGCAAGCCCCAGCAACACCAACAACACATACACCAGTACCCTGGGCAAGGCAAACGATAACACGGGGCTATCCACACCTTGATAGAAACCATACTTCTGGGCAATCCGCCGTGCTAAAATCAAATCGCCCCACCATATCAACCACAGGCCAAAGATAAAAAACCCTGGAAACACTTTAACCATCATACCCTGCAAGGTATGCATATTGGCAATATCTTCCTTGGCCTCTGGCGGAATCCTTGCAATCATCGCGTCAAATGTTGGCTTGAACTGTTGATGCACAAAAGCTTCCAAATCCTGTGGGCTTGCGGCCATAACCATGGCTGTTGCAAAACCAATGAACAAAAGCGCTGCAAGCAACAAGGATGCCTGCCCTAACCCTTGCCATCGCATCACTTGTGCAGTCACTGTTGGCAACAATACAAATAACATCAAAAATACCAACACTGTGGATACGCTTCCTGATGAAAGAGCCAGCAGCATTAATGCTGCAATGCCTCCAACTTGCAAGCTGTATTGCGGGCCGCCGCCCAAAGAGACCAAGGCTATCAGACCTGGAACACCAAGGTGTAACAACACCCCAACCAACAAGAAAAGAAAGGCAATCAATCCCAGATTACCAAACAGCATATCCAGCCAATATACTGCGGTTAGCATCATCACTGCGAGCAACGCGCAGAGTATCTTGTTGGTCAAAAAAGTATCCACTATCCCAGGCATGGCTGTGCCTTGATCAGTGGGTTTTTGGCTCACAAATCAACCTTGAAGACCATATCCACAATATCAGGACTTATTTGTGGTGCAAAGGCGTAAACGCCAAAAGCGCCAAAATACGCGCGCGTTTGATAGCTGTTGTCAACTGGCGTTGGTGCTTAGCACAAGTGTTAGTCACGCGTGCAGGCATAATTTTATAGCGCTCTGAAACAAACTGACTTAAAAGTGCGGGGTCTTTATGGTCAATTTTCAGGCTTTTATCCGCGCAAAATTTACAAAACTTGCGTCTGCGCACAAATTTTCCTCGGCCACCAGCACTGCGGCGCTGTGGGCGCTCAGAGCTTGCTTCCGCTTTTGCGGGCGCAGCTTCTTTGGTTGCTGTATTTTCTTCACTCATTCTTATCTCCTAAATCATCTGTTTGACAAATCTGTTTGACCCAAATTTCAACCTGCCCCCATCGCTGCTGCCCATCCCGGCTATAGTAACGACGGCGAAGCTCTCCCTGAATATGCACGACCTGACCCTGCATCTCCATCAAAGCTTCGGCATGTTCACCCTCAGCGCGTAGTGGCATAGGTTGTTCATCTATCATGGTGGCTCTTTTCTGCCCCAAGTGTGGACGTTCAACCATCAATGATGCGACAACAGCAAGGCTTCCATCAGGCATCCAGCGATCACGAATGTCTGCAACGACACCGCAAAGCTCAACACGATTAAGCTTCAGCTTTATCCTCTACCTTTTCTTCAGAGCCAGCTTCTTCCTGGGCTTTGGCTTCTTCTGCGGGCCGCTCTTCAGCTTTTTCTACCGCTTCAGTTGTTGCAGCTTCTTCTTTGGCTTCAGGCTTGTCTTCAACCGCTTTTTCTTCAGCCTTGTCTTCCGTAACCTTGTCTTCTGTCGTTGTGCGACGACGCAACAATGGCGAAGGCTCATCAGAAAGCTCTGTAATGCTTGTGGTCAAAAAGCGCATCACGCGCTCATCAAGGCGCAAAGTTTCGTCAATAAGTTTAGCCACATTAGCCGCGCCATCCGTGACCAGCAATGAATAATGTCCGCGATTTCGTTTTTGGATAGAATAAGCAAGTGGACGTGCACCCCAGTATTCGCGTTTGACGATACGGGCTCCTGCTTTTTCGATTTTCTCTACCAATTCATTGGTAAGAACTTCGTTGTTTTCCTGAGAAATATCAGGGTTTACGATAAACACTGTTTCGTAATACATAGCGCTCCTCTTGGTATGATTATCTTTGCGACAATCGTTGCTTTGAAACATTTTTAGGCGCGTTCAAAGCAAGGTTATTTTAGTTTCACTACTTTCGCAGCGAGGCGGCACGATAATCGCTATATATATAAAGTCAAACTTCTTAA
>CAZLES010000062.1:0-4869 GCA_964558615.1 uncultured Zetaproteobacteria bacterium | reverse complement strand
CTGCCAAGAACAAGCCCTAGCAACATGCCACGCAGGATTTTTTGGGTCATGCTTGTTTTTCTGCCCATCACTTGCCTCCCATAAAAACCAAAGGCAAACGATGATAAGAACGCGGTAAAGTTGCAAGGTCTGTCATAAGTGATTGATTCAGTTTCCTGATTTGGTTAGAAGTCGCTTATGACTTCTGATGTGATGTTTATTTCTGCCGGTATTTTATCGTTGCTGGCGACATGGTTGATTGTGGTGTGTATGCGCTCTGGTGGTGAAGCGGCCGCAAAAACACAACGCAATATCACATTGCTTGTGGCTGCATCCATAGTTTGCACCTTGATTGCAATTTTAGAGCGTGGCTTTATCGCGCCAACAGGCTTGGTGCTTACATTGGCAACAGTCGCAGGCTTTACGATTCTTTTGGTACAAAACCTGTTTTTGCTTGGCATGTGGCAACATGGTGTGCGGGGGTTGGGTTTATTGCTATTGCCATTTACCGCCATCCCCTTGCTTGCCATACCCTTTTTACCGCAAGCATCATCCGAGCAATGGGTACAAGCACACTCTTTTCTGGAAACAGGACATTTACTGTTATCCGTTGTGGCATATGCAATCCTTACCATGGCAGCGCTGTATGCAGCTATGCAAATTAAGCTGGATAATGCCTTAAAAAATAAAAAGTTGGGCTTTTTTGTTCAAGCCATGCCTCCACTTGCGGACATCAGTAATTATCTTTTTTCGCATGTGCGTTGGGCAACATGGTTGCTGGGCTTGAGTATTTTAACCGGGCTTGGTTGGCAATGGATTGAACTACACCATTTCGCCTTATTTAATCATAAAGTGCTTTTGGCATTATTTGCTTTTATCGTGTTATTGATGCTTAATCACATGCGTGACAAGGCTTCCTGGCATCATACGCGAGCCAGTCAGATGGTATTGGTGGCGTATGTCTTGCTTGTGCTTGCTTACTTTGGTGTGAAGCTCATCCACAACCTCAACGCATAACACTAATGCTTCCAGATATTTCTACACCTTGGATTGTTGGCTTATTATTTTTTCTGCTGCTTTTGTCTGCTTTTTTTTCAGGTTCTGAAACAGCTTTGACAAGAGCAAGGCGGGTTCGCCTACGCATTTTGCGCAAAAATGGCAGCAAAGGCGCAAAATATGCCGAACATTTGCTCAAAAAACCCGAGCGGATGCTGGCCTCGATTTTATTGGGCAATAACTTTGTGAATATCGCCGCATCAAGCCTGGCAACAGCCCTGTTTGTGGCATACTTTGGTGAAGCAGGGATTTTATATGCTACCATTGCCATGACGGTTATTGTGTTGGTATTCGCGGAAGTTTTACCCAAAACCATTGCTGTGGTACATGCTGAGAGTATTGCCTGCAGGGTATCGGTTCTGCTGACATGGTTTCAAATCCTGTTTTCGCCTTTGGTCAATCTGTTGATGCTGGGTATCAAAACATTGCAAAAGTCCCTGAAAGTGAAAGAGCATCAGGAAATGGCATTGAATCATCAGGAGTTGGCCATGATGATTGATATGAGTGCGGCAAGCGGTGAGCTGGACAAGGCGCGAGAACAAATGCTGATGAGCGCCTTGCAGTTGCATGATGTGTCAATCAAGACATTGATGACACCCCGCAAGGAAATGGTGATGCTGGATGCCTCAAAGACGGTTGAACAATGCCTGGAATACGCGATTAAACATCCACATTCGCGTTATCCTGTGTATCACGGGCATACCGATCATCTGTTAGGTATTGTTCATTTGCGTGATTTGCTTAAAAACCAAAGGAAACATATGCCGTTAGCGCAAGCCATGATTTGGAAAAACCTGACCTTTGTACCCACCAGCCGCAATGCCCTGGCACAGCTTTTTGAGTTTCAGAGCAAACATCAGCATATGGCCATTGTGGTGGATGAATTTGGTGATATTGATGGCCTGATTACACTTGAAGACATTATTGAAGAGATTGTGGGTGAAATTGTGGATGAGTCGGATGCTCCTCTAGCTGTGGAAGCATGGGAGCAGCCAGATGGCTCCTGGGTAGCCAATGGTACAGCCAATATTCGAGACCTGAATCAAATGATAGGCATTGATTTACCGCATCATGGGGCAACCACCATTGGCGGGCTGGTGGTGCAGGAGTTTGGTGGTGTACCTGAAGGCAAAACTTGTTTGAATGTGGGCAATGCCCTGATTGAAGTCCTGGAGATTGAGTCGGACAGGGTGATACGGGTGCGCTTAACCAAACAAGAAGATGATTTATCTGGTATTTTTGAGCAGCATGAATAAATGCAAACTTTATCAGGTTGATGCTTTCTCAAATCATCCTTTTGCGGGTAATCCCGCGGCAGTATGTCCATTAACATCATGGTTGAGTGACGCGACCATGCAGGCCATTGCTGCTGAAAACAACCTTTCAGAAACAGCATTTTTTGTTGAAACCAATAGCATTTATCATATTCGCTGGTTTACACCAACTACAGAAGTGGATTTATGCGGACACGCGACTCTGGCATCGGCATATGTGTTGTTTGAAAAGCTTGGCTTTACAGGTGAAGTGATTGTTTTTCAATCCAAATCAGGTGTATTAAAGGTAAGGCGAGATAGGGGCAGGTTTGTGCTTGATTTTCCACAGCAAGTGCCTGTACCGTGTACTGTTCCTGAGCCTGTGCGACAAGTATTTGGAAGCCATGTAACAGCCTGTTTGAAGCATGAGGATTATCTGGTGGTTTTGGATGATGAAGATGTCGTAAGAGCGGCAAACCCAGATATGCAAGTATTAAAGAAGCTTGATTTGCGAGGCGTGATGATTACGGCTCAATCCAAAGATTATGATTTTGTATCCCGTTTTTTCGCGCCAAATTGCGGTATTGATGAAGACCCTGTGACGGGTTCAGCCTTTACCCAGCTTATACCTTATTGGGCGGAAGTATTGGGTAAACATAAACTGGCTGCCAAGCAGGTTTCAAAGCGGGGTGGGGAGGTATGGTGCGAGCTTGCGGGTGACAGGGTGTTGATTGCGGGGCATGCGAGCCTGTATTTGGAAGGCGAAATTATTTTAGGCAGCAGCGCTTGAATTTTATGCCGGAGCCACAAGGGCAACTATCGTTGCGGGAAACATCATATGTGGTGCTTTCTCCATCTACATAATACCACAATCCATCTTCCTTGATAAACTTACTAATTTCATCCAGCTTTTTGCCTTTATTACCGCTAACAAAGCTAGCAACAAAGTGAACCTGACCTTGTTCATCATCATGGTTACCAGCTTCAGCTGATAGAATCTTCAAATCAATCCATTTCAAAGCCAAGCCACCAAGAAGCTCAAGTTCAGGGCGCGTGCTTTCATGCCATGTTTTCCAGATATATTCAGGTAAGTCCAAAACAAAGGCGGCATACCTGGAGCGCATCAAGGCTTCAGCCGTGGGCGCGTCCACGGTGCCATCATGGTAAGGCTTGCAGCAATCCTCTAATGCTTTTCCTGAGCCGCATGGGCATGTCATGTGAATGTCTTTGGACAAGGCTTATCCTCCCAGATTGATAAAAGGTGAAAACATGGCTTGTGAGCGGCTATTGTCAACGGCTTGTATCATCCTATCAAGAGGGCTGGCAAGAAGGCTGTGAGGTGGTTAGGTTGCGCTGCGATGTCATACAACGATTATACACAAGAATATATCCGAAACTTTTCGATTATCGCGCATATTGACCATGGCAAGTCAACCCTTGCGGACCGGTTGATTGAAGAAACAGGCGCGCTTTCACAACGTGAAATGAAAAAGCAAGTGCTGGATTCCATGGAGCTTGAGCAGGAGCGGGGCATTACCATCAAGGCACAAACAGCGACCCTTGAATACAAAGCCAGTGATGGAAAGCTATATAAGCTTAACCTGATTGATACACCAGGGCATGTGGACTTTACCTATGAAGTATCACGCTCACTACAGGCCTGTGAAGGGGCATTGCTGATTGTGGATGCAACTCAGGGTGTGGAAGCGCAAACTCTGGCCAATGTGTACCTCGCCATGGAAAATGACCTGGAAATTATCCCGGTGATTAACAAAATTGATTTGCCATCGGCGGATGTGGAAGAAGCTAAACGCCAAATTGAAGATGTGATTGGCATTGACGCGTCTGAGGCCATTGCCGTATCCGCAAAAACCGGTGAAGGTATTATGGATGTATTGGAAGCAGTGGTGACTCGTATTCCAGCACCTGAAAACAGAAATGATGAGCCATTACGCGCCCTGATTGTTGATTCCTGGTTTGATGCCTATGTGGGCGCAGTAGCCTTGCTTCGTGTGTTTGATGGTGTGATGCGCAAAGGTGATCAGGTGTTGCTGATGTCCAATGACAAAACCTATACCATCAATGATTTGGGTGTGTTTACACCATCGCCCGTATCCGTGGACAGGCTGACATCAGGGGATGTAGGCTTCATGATTTGTGGTATCAAGACTTTGGCCGATTTAAGGGTGGGTGATACCGTAACCCTGCAGCAAAGCCCCGCATCCGAGCAACTTCCAGGCTTTAGAGAACCCAAAGCTATGGTGTTTTCCGGGTTATACCCTGTCAACTCCAATGATTATGCGGACTTGCGTGATTCGCTTGAGAAATTGAACATGAATGACCCTTCATTCACCTATGAAATGGATAGTTCCCAGGCTTTAGGCTTGGGCTTTCGTTGTGGTTTCTTAGGCTTGTTGCATATGGAGATTATTCAAGAGCGTCTTGAACGAGAGTATGACCTTGATTTGATTACCACAGCACCTTCAGTGGTGTATAAAGTAACCACCACGGATGGTGAAACCAAAGAAATATCAAACCCTAGCAATTTCCCTGATGTATCGAACATTAAAGAAGTGCAAGA
>CAZLES010000061.1:0-4972 GCA_964558615.1 uncultured Zetaproteobacteria bacterium | reverse complement strand
GAAACATCCCTATGGTGCATATCCCATTTGGCATTGCCAATCATAAGGCTTAAATTAAAAGAATCGATAAGTTATTGTTTTATAAAGGATATTATACAATAGATTTGCAATTAAACTTTGATAACTAAAAAATATCTTGCAACGCCATGCTATCCATGCTGAAATAAAATAATGGCAACGAAAAAAGTAAGACAACAAGCAAAACAAGTATTAAAAGACATATTCGGCTATGATGAATTCCGCCCACCTCAGGAAGAGGTGATTTGTTCCGTACTCGATGGTAAGGATGCCTTTGTATTGATGCCGACGGGCGGGGGTAAATCTCTATGCTACCAAATCCCGTCCATCATGCGTGAAGGCACGGGGATTGTGATTTCCCCGCTTATCTCATTGATGAAAGACCAGGTTGACGCGCTCAATCGCTGCGGTGTGACTGCGGCATACTACAACTCATCGCTCAAGGCCAGCGAAGCCAAGGAAGTAATGGAGCAATTTGAAAATAATGAGCTAGACTTATTGTATGTCGCGCCTGAACGCCTGCTCACCAAAACCTTCCTGTCTCGCCTTGAAAAAGTGAATGTGGCACTCTTTGCTGTGGATGAGGCGCACTGTGTATCGCAATGGGGGCATGATTTCCGCCCTGAATATGTGCGCCTTGGCGAGCTTAGGGAAAACTTCCCTGATGTGCCTATGATTGCGCTAACGGCAACTGCTGATGTGCATACCCGCGATGATATTGTGAAGCGCTTGGGCATGAAGCGTGCCAAACGCTATGTATCCAGCTTTGACCGCCCAAATATCCGCTATTTGATTGCAGAAAAGCGCCAACCTTTAACGCAGGTGCTTCAATTCTTGGAAGATTGGAAAGATGCCTCTGGCATTATTTACTGTTTATCACGCAAACGTGTGGAAGAAATGGCGGTCAACTTACAACGCCACGGCATTCGTGCAGCATCATACCATGCAGGTATGCCTGGTCGCGTGCGGGAAAAGGTGCAGGATGATTTCCTGCGTGACCGTGTGAAAGTGATTGTGGCCACCATTGCCTTTGGTATGGGAGTGGATAAGCCCAATGTTCGCTTTGTGATCCACCATGATTTGCCCAAGTCTATGGAATCGTATTATCAGGAAACAGGGCGAGCGGGTCGTGATGGCTTAGAATCAGAAGCAATGCTTTTGTATGGTTCTGGCGATGTGAATTTGGTGCGCCGTTTGATTGAAAATGTGGAAAATCCTGATCAGCGTCGTGTGGAAGTACATAAGCTGAACAGCATGATTTCTCTGGCAGAATCATTGACTTGTCGGCGAAAAGTGTTGCTAGGCTACTTCAATGAATACTTAGAAGAAGATTGCGGCAACTGCGATATATGCCTAGACCCACCTGAAAAATATAATGGTGCAGAACAAGCTAAAATTGTTGCTGAAGCCATTGCGGAGCTTAATGGTGATTACGCAATAGGCTATATCGTCGATTTCCTCAGAGGCTCAAAGAGCAAACGGATTCTAGAAAAAAAACATGATGAACTGAAAACCCATGGTTCAGGTAAACACATCAATGCCGATGAATGGACATCCATCATTCGACAATTGGTGCATCAAGGCTATTACAATCAGGATATTTCACGCCGAGCTGCGCTCAAACCCACCGATAAAACACCTGAACTACTGCAAGATAATGCCAATATTACGCTGGCCAAATATCAACCGGGCATCAAGCGCAAACTCAGACGCTTCTCCAGTACAAAAGATGACGCGTTGTTCAAGAAACTGGTTGAATTGCGCGATGAGTTGGCACAGAAAGAAGATGTCGCGCCGCATACCCTGCTTAGCGATGTCACGCTGACAGAAATGGCACAGTTAGGTAAAATTGATGGTGTGGACAATCCTTTTGCGGGCATTAGCGGCATGGGCAAACATAAAATTGAAGCTTATGGCGATGCTTTTGCCGAAGTCATCAAATCGCATGTGGCCAAGCGATCATCCAAGAAAACCACCAATGACAAGCCCGTGCTTCTGGCCAAGGGGCCCGCGGCCAATGACGCGCAACTTTATACATGGAGCTTGTACAAAGCAGGTAAATCTTTGGAAGAAATCGCGGCCGAACAAGGCATGAGTACCAAAACCATCCTCAACCATTTCATCGCCTTAGTGCGCGCAGCGCACTATATTGAAGTGCGTGATATTATTGGCGAAGAGCGATTTAATCAGGCCATGGAAGAACTAAGCGATGCAGACCCCTATGCCTCGCTTTCTGAAATCAAGCAAGACTTGGAAGTAGAGCTGACCAATGAAGAATTTCGCTTGATGCTGGCTTGGCGCGAAGGCATTGGCGTATCTTGATGCCCTGATAGCTCAGGAAGTTGTAAACCAGTTATCCCTAAAGCCATGCGTGATGGGATAGCGCCTATCCCTGCCAAATGCCCGCTCAGTGATTTTTACGCCTGGCGGGGCTTGCCTGCGCTTGTATTCTGCTAAATTTAACATGCGTACAATACGCTTTACTTCCTGCTTATCATAACCAAATCCCGCAATCTCTTGAATGCTCAAACGCTCTTCAATGCTGGCTTTAAGAATCGCATCCAAAATTGCATAATCAGGCAACGAATCCGAATCCTTTTGGTCTGGCCTAAGCTCTGCCGATGGTGGTTTATCAATGGTATGCTGTGGAATCATTTCTTGCTCACGATTGAGCCATTTACACAAAGCAAACACTTGGGTTTTATACACATCTTTGAGCACAGCAAAGCCGCCTGCCATATCGCCATAAAGCGTTGCATAGCCCACAGCCATTTCTGATTTATTGCCCGTAGTAAGCAGCATGCGCCCTGTTTTGTTGGAAATGGCCATGAGCAACACACCCCGCACACGGGCTTGGATATTTTCTTCGGTGACATCTGGCTCTGTTTTACCCCAAGCTGCAAACGCCTCTGCCAATGTATTTTCAATAGCATTCACGCTATCGGCAATGGGTAGTGTGATGCTTTCTATACCAAGATTATTCACCAAATCTTGCGCATCTTTGAGCGAATGTTCGCTAGAAAATACTGATGGCAGCAGCACACCCAACACATTGTCTTTGCCCAGAGCATCCACAGCAATCGCTGCCGTTAATGCCGAATCAATGCCGCCTGATAAGCCAATCACCACTTGGGAACTGCCATTGCGCAACACATAATCTTTCGTGCCCAGCACCAAAGCTTGGTAAATTTGCGCCATATCTTCGGGGATTTCAGCTAGGCTAGGGCTAGATACATCATGGATGTTGATGTCTGCTTTGCCCACTTCCACTTCTTCAAACAAAGGCAACCTAAGCACGACTTCACCTTGAGCGTTGACCACATGCGAACCACCATCAAACACTATTTCATCCTGACCACCAATAGGATTTACATACACGATAGGGCAACCAAACTGCTTGGCACGGCGGCTTGTTAATGCTTCACGCTCATGCTGCTTATTGATATGAAAAGGTGATGCATTGAGGTTTAGCCATACATCACAATCCAAGTCCGCCTGAGTTTCTGACAGTGTGTCCGACCATAAATCTTCACACACACCAATGCCAACATTCATACCTTTGAGGTTGAACACGCTTTGTAAACCCTGCCCAGCCGTAAAATACCTACGCTCATCAAACACGCCATAATTGGGCAACTCTTGTTTATCATAAATACCAAGCAATCTGCCATGCTGCGCCATAAATACGCTGTTAAAAAGCTTGTCTTCCTCTTGCCTAGGCGCGCCAAATACCACCACAGCTTCACCACTGCTTTGCACAATCGCACCAATGCCTTGATCCACTTCATCAAGGAAAGACTGGCGCAAGAGCAAGTCTTCAGGGGGGTAACCCGTGATCATCAGTTCAGGGAAAACCAGCATATCCACATCCGTGCCACTGGCCTGCTGCATGGCTTGGTAAATCAGCCGTGTATTGCCTAAAATATCGCCCACACGCGGGCTGCTTTGCATCAGTCGAATAATCATGCAGCAAGTGTATCGGTGTTGATGCGTATTGTGTAGATTCTGTGTAAGCTTTGCCCATGCCAAGCCATTCTCATATCCAAATCATTGATAGCCTAGACCGCGGCTTAAGCTATGCTGAAAGTTGCTTTGAAACCTTTCGCGTGGTGGATGGTGCTATCTTTTTATGGGATAAACATTGGCAGCGGCTTAACCAAGGCTTGCGTAGCTTTGGCTTTGATATTGTAGATAAACATGACGAAGTCTTAGCATCATGCCTGCAAGCAGCACAACAACAAGGCAATGATGTGCTAATACGCTTGACCGTTTCTGGCGGTGATGCGCCATGGGGGTTACAACAATCTACTACCCCCAACATTTATATTCAGGCAACGGCTTATCGGCCACCCACACAACATCTTCTCCTGCAAAGCGTTGAATATCCTTTTCCTCTACGCGCCAAATCCGCCAAATTCAGCGCCGATTATGCGCATACGCTCCAAGCCTTGCAGCACTGGCAGTTAGAAACGCCGCTAAGCCCACTCGTCTGCAAAGATGGCTTTATCATTGGCGGTATTACTGCCAATATCGCATTATGGGTCGATGGCATGTGGCTCACACCTGAAGGCAAAGGCATTTTGCCAGGGTGCGTGCGCCAATATCTTATTGAGCAGGGTATCTTACTTACGACTTCATGCCCAAGCTCCATGTTAGAAAAAGCTCAGGCAGCAGTATTGCTGAATTCTGGTACTTTTATACAAATCGTGGAAGGCATGAATGGTAAGCTTTTAGAACATGAACATGCTGCCATCCATAATATAAAACAAATGTTAGCGCATCAACAAGGCGTACGTTTATGAGTAAAATAGGCATTAGACTATTCTCTGTCATCATTTTACTTGCGTTTGTTTTTGCCTTATACACTTGGTTCTTACTGCAACAAAAACACGATATCACCAGTCAAACCCTTGATATTCCCAGAGGTGCATCAAGTAAAAGTATTGCCAAACTA
>CAZLES010000060.1:0-5144 GCA_964558615.1 uncultured Zetaproteobacteria bacterium | reverse complement strand
CAGCTTGGTTATTAAAACATTTTCCTTACTCAACTTTGGTAAGGAACCAATCGCTTTTCTTGCGCCTTGGCAGCCTGCTATTTGTCGCAGGTTTATTGTATGCGATATTTTTCGCCAAGGCTATACATCCTGTGACCTTAGCGCTCTTTGCAACAGCCTTTATATTGCTATTTATATCCTCGTATTTACCCAGAAAAGATACCAGAATTACAAGTCTGGTAACACAATCTGGCGCATTGGAACTCCTGGACTTAAGCCCTGTAGCAGTTTTTACCTATGAAAAGAAAGATGGCAATATTTTTATTCGGTTTGCCAACCGTGCCTGCCATACCATGTTTGCCCTGGGCAAAAAAAATCTTGCAGGTCAACCAATTAGCCAGTTGGTCATGCTTGAAGATGAAGAAGAAATGCTTACGGTATGCTTGGAAACATTGGAATCTGAAGAAAAGGGTATCAACAGAACATTCTTTATCCGTGGGCGAAAAATAGACGGTGAAAATATCAAGCTCATCGGTGTAACAGCACAAATCAAGTGGTTAGAAGATTATATTGGTGTTTGTTTTTTATTTGATATTTCAGAAGAAGAAAACCAATACCTTGAAATGCAATCACATCTACATGAAGGTTATAGAAGCACATTGGTTGCAGGCATTGTTCATGATTTTCGCAATGTACTCACCAGCATTATTGGCACAGCAGAAGCCTTGCAGTTTAACATTGAAGATGAAGATATCATCAAGCAACTGGATGTCATTATAGATTCTGCTGAACGTGGCTCTAACACTATCACGGAAATTCTTCAACTAAGCAGCGCCAAACAAACTGATACAGACCTGGATTACAGGGATATTCGCCCTGATTTAAAAAGTATTATTACGCTGCTTCGCTTACAGTTACCTGCTCATATCAAGCTTTCTTGTGATATAGATGGGCATATCCCACCCGTTAAAATCAGCACCAGTCAATTAGAACAAATCTTGATGAATCTTGTTAATAATGCCGCCCAAGCTATGGATAAAGATTATGGTAGTATCTCCATTCATGTCAAACAGTGTGCGACTGATACTTCGTGTATTAAGGAGGATTCAGTACGTATTATTGTTTCGGATAATGGTCGTGGTATAGCCGAAAAAGACTTACCCTTTGTCACCGATAACTTCTGGACATCACGTAAAGGTTCTGGCGGTACAGGGTTGGGATTAGCCATGGTCAAGCGTATTGTAACCCATTTGGGTGGTGAACTGGAAATCAAGTCACAACTGGGGGTGGGCACACAAGTTTGTATATGTTTCCCCCTTCAAAACAAGGGTATTCATCACATGAACGAGGCATCATCAAAAGAGGTACAAGAAGCAGTTAAAAAAACGCCCATTGCTCCTTTCCAGCCTAAACCTTGCACCATTTTATTGGTGGATGATCAGTCCAATGTATTGCATGTGCAGCAAATGCTGCTTGAAGCCATGGGGCATACCGTGATTACAGCCATGCATGGCGCAAGTGCGATTGAAGCCTTTGAACGGGCTTCTCATAATATTGATATGCTGGTTACTGATTTCAAAATGCCCGATATGGATGGTATTGAGCTTGCCAAAACACTACGCAAAAAAGACCCGTCCCTGCCCTTGCTCATGATTACAGCTTATGGCGAAACCAAAAAGCTAAGGTTTGCCAGTGATTTGAACATGACCATCATTCTCAAGCCAACAAACCTTAAAAAGTTTTCTGAAGCCATTGCTCAAACACAACTCAAATATCCCAATAAATTTTCTTAATTGCAGAATAGCTATCACCCTCTTATAGTGCAGCCCCACACTCACGAGGTGGGTATCAATTTTTATTATATTCGAGGTAAATCCACATGGCCGTTCAACGTACATTATCCATTATTAAACCTGATGCAGTCGCAAAAAATGTGATTGGCGACATCATTCGCCGTTTTGAAGAAAACGGTTTATCTGTCATTGCTGCCAAAATGGTGCACTTAAGCGCTGCTCAAGCAGGTCGCTTTTACGCTGTTCACGCAGAACGCCCTTTTTTCAAAGACCTTTGTGAATTTATGAGCTCTGGCCCTATTCTGGCGATGTGTCTGGAAGGTAAAAACGCGGTAGCACTCAACCGCCAGCTCATGGGCGCGACCAATCCACAAGAAGCCGAAGAAGGTACGATTCGCGCTGACCATGCAGATTCCATTGATGCCAATGCTGTGCATGGCTCCGATTCGGAAGAAAACGCAGCCATTGAAATCAACTTTTTCTTTTCCGATTTAGACATCAACAGCCGCGCTTGATGCCATGAGCGAAAAAACTTCCTCGCCAAAGTCACAGCATCAGGCAACCATCCAGACACTACCTGAGCAAACCCGGGTACGAAGGGCCAAGCTTGCCGCCATGCGCGAGCTTGGGCAGGCCTATCCCAACACATGGCGTAACACAACTAATCTTGCCAATTTGCATGAGCAATATGATCACGTTGACCAGGATACTTTAGCTGAACAAGGTATTGAAGTTCGCGTTGCTGGCCGATTGATGGCGCATCGTGTGATGGGCAAATCCAGCTTTATGAAAATTCAAGACAGCCAAAGCCACATCCAGCTGTTTTTAAGCCGTGACAACCTTGGTGGAGCAGGAGCTTACAACCCGACCAAAAAATGGGATTTGGGCGATATTATTGGCGCAAAAGGCACATTGTTTTTCACCAAAACAGGAGAGCTGTCCATTAAGGTTTCCCATGTGGAAATGATTAGCAAGTGCTTACGCCCGCTTCCCGATAAAATGCAAGGGTTAAGTGATGTAGAAATACGTTATCGCCAACGTTATGTGGACTTGATTGTTAACCCTGAATCCAGGGAAACATTTCGTAAACGCTCAACCATTGTCTCACTCATCCGCCAGGGGTTGGAAAGCAGAGGCTTTATGGAAGTAGAAACACCCATGCTGCAAACCCAGGCAGGTGGTGCTGCTGCCAGACCTTTTATCACACATCATAATGCTTTAAACATGGATTTATTCCTGCGTATTGCGCCTGAACTATACTTAAAACGCTTGCTGGTTGGAGGCTTTGAACGTGTGTTTGAAATCAACCGCAACTTTCGTAATGAAGGTTTGGATGCCACGCATAACCCGGAATTTACGATGGTGGAGTTCTATCAGGCCTACGCTGACTTTCATGATGCCATGGATACTACCGAAGCCTTGATTCGTGACGTTGCCCAGGGTGTTGATGGCAACGCAATCACTTGGGAAGGTGTGGATTTGGATTTCAGCCAACCGTTTAAGCGCATTCGCCTGGATGAGGCCATATTTGAACACAGGCCGGACTTGCGTGGCCATGCCAATGACAAGGCACTGCTGGCGACCGTGTGTTTACAAGTCATTCCTGACTTCAAACCTTTGATTACATGGAAAGCTGGCCACTATTTACTGGCACTGTTTGAAGCACTTGTAGAGCCTGATATTACACAACCTACCTTTATCACCCACTATCCTGTGGATATTTCTCCGCTCGCGCGCCGCAATCATGAGGATAAAACGGTTACAGACAGGTTTGAATTATTTGTAGCAGGCCGTGAAATTGCCAATGGATTCTCCGAACTTAATGACCCTGATGACCAGCGTGAACGTTTTGTCGCGCAAGCCCAGGCAAAAGCCGCAGGTGATGCTGAAGCTACGGGTATTGATGAAGATTATTTGCGTGCCTTGGAGTTTGGCATGCCTCCTGCTGCGGGTGTTGGTATTGGGGTTGATCGCTTGGTCATGATGCTAACTGGCAATCATTCAATTCGTGATGTCTTGCTATTTCCACATATGCGCCCCGAGACAAACTAAAAGAGAGGTAAACCATGCTTGCTGAAAAAATTATGGTGGAAGATGTCATTACTGCCATGCAAGATGAACTGATTAGTGATGTGATTATTCGTATGCACAAGGCTAAACTGCGTATGCTTCCTGTGCTGGACAACGATAAATGTATTGTAGGTGTGATTTCTACATCGTGCATACTTAGTCACATTGTACCTGATTATTTAATCAGCGGTGATTTGACAGAAATATCTTTTGCGCCAGATATGGGCATTTTGCACCGAGAATACACCAAAGCATCAGCACAACATGTTTCCGAAGTGATGAATCATCACCCTTTGATTGTGCGGCATACTGATTCTATTATTTCAGTCGCTACCCATTTATCAACTCATGGTCGCCATGAATATGCCTTGGTAGCGGATGATGATAATCATTTACTGGGCGTTATATCTGCTGGTGATATTTTAGGTGCCTTAGAAGAGCATTCATCTGAGATAAGTGATGCATAATCATATAACGCATGAAGCATCCATAATTTTTGGCTTAGATCCAACATGGGTTGCTGTGTCTATCTTGTTGGTGGTCTATGGCGTAATTATGGCGGAAAAATTTAACCGTGCTGTATTATCATTGCTAGGTGCGGGGTTGATGGTTTTGTGTGGTGTACTCACCCAAGAACAAGCGATAGCAGGTATTGATTTTAATACTATTGGTTTACTCACAGGCATGATGGTAATTGTAACTATCAGCCAAAAAACGGGTATGTTTCAATATGTCGCTATTAAATCCGCTAAAATTGTTCGAGGTAGTCCTTGGGGTATTCTGGTGATGTTATCCTTGGTCACCGCAGTGTTTTCTGCATTTTTAGATAATGTCACCACCGTATTGCTCATTGCCCCCGTTACCTTATTGATTACTGATGCCTTAGACGTTCGCCCCTATCCCTATTTGTTCGCGCAAATTTTTGCTTCCAATATTGGTGGTGCATCAACGCTGATTGGCGACCCTCCAAATATTATGATTGGTTCAGCAGCAAAGCTAAGCTTTACTGACTTTATCCTTAATCTTATGCCAATCATCCCCCTAATTTTCTTTATCACTTTAGGTTTTATTTGGCTGATGTTTGGCCGCGACCTTAAAGCTACAGATGAAAAGAAAGCGCTGATTATGCAGTTTAACGAAAATGAAGCGCTCAAAGATATCCCTTTGTTGAAAAAGAGTTTATTTGTTCTTTTTGCAGTGATTGGCGGTTTCTCTGTGGCACATAGCTTTCACTTAGAGCCTGCAACCATTGCCATGTTTGGTGCTGCCCTTCTGCTTTTATTGCAAACCTTTGGTCAACCC
>CAZLES010000059.1:0-5176 GCA_964558615.1 uncultured Zetaproteobacteria bacterium | reverse complement strand
CCTTTTACCAAGTTAAAACAATTGCTGTCAACATTGCGCCACCACCAAAAATACCCGCTGAAGAGTGATCTGAATTGGGGTAACCAACCCTAACACCTGCCGCAGTTTGTTCATTATATTGGTCAACCGCGCTTTTTACAGCCAAATAATAACCAACCACACCCAATGTACCTAAAATAACATGCAAGTTATCCCTATCCAACAAACCGTCTTCAAGATGAAAGTCATCCCAATGTGCCCAAAGCCCTGTGCCAATCGCTGCCGCGCCAAGTTGCCACGATAATTTGGCGGCCTTGTAATGGACACTATTTAACAAATCGGGGTCGTAACCTTCAGGTGCTGTGACTGCGGTCAGACCACCAAATGCCAGCGATGCCAAACCAAGATACATATGTATATTATTTTCAGTAATGACTGGTTTTTTGAATGCTGAATCGGGAATATTGGGGACGTTTGAAGGTGTACCTTGATAATCGGTATTACTGGCAACCCATAAACCTGAGTCCAGAGCTTCAATATCCAGGTCTAAATCTGTAAAAGTGGGCTGATATTCATCTTGCGCAAACGCAGGTATCACAAAAACTGACATCAGTACCAACGCCATTATCTGTTTCATCATCAAATGCATAAGCCATCCTTTCCTTACATTTAAATCAATTTGCATACACGAAAATAACAAGCAAAACACCTGCCATTTCTTGCCGCACTGCCCTCAAACCTGATTCAACAGCAAAATATCACTGGGTGTATGTACACTCAAAAACCATTGCTGTTTTCTGGACATACGCAACCTTCCTCTTACCAAGATTTCGTCGCCCTTCTTCAAGCGAAGCCCATGTTTGAAACTTTGCCTGTATTTTTTCGGCACAGTAACGATTAGCTTCCCTAACTTCAAGCGCCACGAACTATTATCCGCTTTGATTAAAATTCCATGAATAAGCCTGAACTGTCCCAATATCTTTTGGCTTAATTCTTTTGGTGATAAAACACGCCAGCGCTTGCTCGTCCACATACCACGCTTATGTTGAATGGCTTCCTGCTCTACTTTTATCAATTGGTAAGCAGCGCGAACATTAGGCTCAAACGTATAAACATGCGCCAACCCTTGCCGCACCAACTCAGCATTGACCCACAACCCATTCTTTAAGTAAACATGCGCCAATGTGCGCCCATATTGATCCTTCTTTTCCTTGTCAAAGGTTAAACGCACCTGCCTGCCCGCAATCAATGCTTGCAACGCGCGTTTGGCTGTATTGCCAAAGGGTTGCGCGGGGCTGGTATCGTGCCGAATTTCTGGCGCGTTGATACCCAGCAACCGTACTTTCTCACCCTTTCGGGTTTTAAACGTATCACCATCCAGGACTTTATCCACGCTCACCCAACGCTCGGTGGAAACCCAGGATAATGTGCCAGCACTTCCACTCGCGGGAAGCAGGGCAACCCAGAAAGCAACAAATAAACCACCCAAAAACTTCATCTAAAGTATTAAGCTGCCCACCAGGTCTTCATAACGCTCCATATCATGCGCGACCAGATAACTTGCTAAACCATCCAGAATTTTAGGACATAACAAGGGGTCATAAAACAAGCCTGTACCCAAGCCCAGTGCCGCCGCCCCTACAATGGCAAACTCCAGGGCATCTTGCGGCGTGGTCAAGCCACCCTGCCCAAGAATGGGGATATTGTGTCGCTTTGCTACTTCCCGTGTTTGAAAGATTTTCCAAAGTGCTACTGGCTTAATCGCCGGGCCGGATAATCCACCTGAGATGTTGCCAATCACAGGCGTTCGTTTTTCCACATCCACTGCCATACCCACCAATGTATTTATCACTGATAAACCATCCGTACCTGCTTCAATACAAAGCCTTGCCGTCTCGGCAATATCCGCATTGTTGGGTGACAGCTTTGTGATTAAGGGCTTGGAAGTTTGGCAGCGCATGGCTGCGACCACTTTGGCAGCCATACACGGATCATTGCCAAAATGAACACCACCTTCTTTCACATTGGGGCAGGAAATATTGATTTCAATGGCGGTTACCGGCGAATCATCAAACATGGCTGCCATTTCCGCGTATTCATCCAGGCTCGTGCCATTGGCATTGGCCCAAAACTGAGTTTCATGATGCGGCAAATCAGGTAGAATTTCATCAATCACAACTCGCGCACCCGGGTTTTGCAAACCAATGGCATTAAGCATGCCTGATGGCGTTTCATACACCCTGTGTGGCGCATTGCCCATACGTGGTTCAAGTGTTGTCCCTTTAAGGATAACAGCACCCACATCCTGGTTGGAAAAACCTTCAACGCGTGTGTATTCCTCGCCAAACCCCACGCATCCCGACAATAAAACCAAAGGTGTTTGCAGCTTTAACCCCGCAAAATCAATGCTTAAATCAGGCTTGCTCATGCCTGCCTCCCCTTGGGCAAATAAGCGCGAACGGCATCAGGAACCAAAGCATTGACATCACCACCCATACTGGAAATTTCACGAATAAAGCTCGAAGACACAAAGGTATATTCTTCTCTCGCCATCACGAACACCGATTCAAGTTCCGCATCCAGCTTGCGATTCATGGCTGCCAGTTGAAATTCATACTCAAAATCCGATGCCGCTCGCAAACCACGCAAAATAGCAGTCGCTTGATGCCTTTGTGCCAAATTCACCAGCAAACCATCAAAGCCAAGGGTTTGAATGCGTGGCTCATCAGCAAAGGTCGCGTTGACCATATCCAGTCGTGTTTGCACATCAAACATGGGGCTTTTTTTTGCGCTATCGGCAACCGCAATGATAATCCTGTCAAACAACTTCAATCCTCGCTGCACAACATCCACATGCCCTAAAGTGATGGGATCAAATGTTCCTGGATAAATTGCTGTTTTCATATATCGCCTTCTATACCAGCCTGAAAAAAGTACAAGATTGTTTCACCATATTTGCGTGATGTTGTGGGTTGGTATGCTTGCTTCCACCTCAAGTTTGAGCGTGTTGCTTCTTCAATAACCAGGGTATCAAAGGTTATATTCTGCCTGGCCAACCAAAGCGGCACTCGCTCTGCCAAGCCTTTACCATAAGGTGGATCCGCGTAAATGATATTAAAATGTGTTGCCGCGGGCAAAGCATGTGGCAGCGACCCTTGCCGTACCCGCCATGCATCCAGATGCCAGTCTCGTTGAATGGCTTTCATGGCTTTGCAGGCTCGTCTATCCATATCTATGCTTAATGCTGAACTTGCGCCGCGCGACAAGGCCTCCAAGGCCATCATACCGCTGCCCGCAAACAAATCCAATATCGTATAATTCTCAATATCACCAAGGATGTTAAACAAAGCTTCTCTGGCGCGTGATGGTGTGGGTCTTAAACCTTCAATATCGGGAACACGCAGTGTCCGCCCACGCATGGAGCCTGCTGTAATTCTCATGCTTTATGCAAATCGAGTTACCACTTGCGCTCAAAGGAAGCGAGATTCTTTTTCAACGTTGCCAAAGCATTGCTGTCACCTGGTGAAACTGCGTCACAGGTAAAGCCAATATCAATGGCGATACGCTGTTCGGTTTCTGGCCAAACCAGAGATAAATCCCAATCTTTCACCAAGGCTTCTGCCCAGGCTTTGGCTTTGGCCTCATCTTCATTAAAGCGTAACACGGTAAAGCAGCCTTGCCCCATATCCGCAACCACGTCATACGAGCGGGCTGCTGCCCGAATCAATGCGCCTGCCTCATAAGCCGCTGATTCAGCAAACCATTCAGCCTGCCCCCGCACCAAAGACACATAGTTACCAATACCAATCACCACCAGGCTCAAGTCTTGATTGGCTTCACGGCAACGATCGATTTCCTGGACAAAACGCTGTTTAAAATAACTGGATGTTTCCAATTCTGTCACAGGGTTACGATAAAAATAATTGGCCAGTCGCTCACTTCGCATCAATGCCGTATTGATGCGGGCAATCAGTTGCATGGGTGTCACTGGCTTGGTTAAATAATCATCCACACCCAGCGTCAAACCCTTGATTTGGTCTTCAATATCATCCAACACACTTAAGAATACAAAGGGTGTTAAATTAAAGCTTTTATCTGCACGAATCTCGCGGTACAAACCCCAGCCATCAAGGTTAGGCATCATAATATCCGTCAAAATCAGGTCCACATGCCTGTTTCGTAAAATATCAAGTGCATCCTGACCATCTTGAGCCTCAAGCACACGAAAGCCACCTTGCTGCAAAAAGTGGCTGGTTACATCACGACTGGTAGTAGAATCCTCAACAACTAAAATCGTTTTCATGGCTCCCCTTTCTTACTCTGCGGCTGGGCCAACCCAAATGCGTTTCCACTGATCAGGTTGCAGATACGCCGCAGCATCCCTCTTAACATCGCCAAGGGTGACGGATTTCACGCTTTTCGTCCAGTTTTCAAGATAGTCCAATGGCCTGTGATAGAATCCCATCATGGCCAGCAAGCCCACTCGCTCACGATTGGAGTCCCAGCGCTGGGCAAAGCCACCTATCAAATTGGCTTTGCTTTTATCCAGCATATCCTGTGTTATCCCACCTTTGGCCATGTCTGCCAAAACCTGCTCCAGCACGGCTTCTGCCTGGGCAGCCTGATCAGCGCGCGTTTGTAAGCGAATGATGTATGCGCCATTGCTTTCATAGGGTTGAAAGTAGGAATACACGCCATAAGTCAGCCCGCGCTTTTCCCGAATTTCTTCCATGAGTTGTGAACCAAAACCACCGCCCCCCAACATATGATTGAGTACCAGCATACTCATATAATGATGATCATGCCGTGATGGACCAAGACGCACCCACTCAATCAACATTTGATGCTTATCCATAACATGATGTACGCTTTTCTTCGGCGAAGGCTGGGGTGTGCTGATATCAGCCAGAGCTACTTTGGGGTAGCCTTTCCAGCCTGATAAATAAGTTTGCGCAAGCTTCACTGCTTCAGCCATGGTAATATCACCGCTAATCGCCAGTGTTGCGCCATTGGGCTTGACCTGATTGCGATACAATACCTTTAAGTCGTCCAACTGGATACGTTTAACCGAATCAAGGGTGCCTGAAACAGGGTGTCCGTAAGGATGGTCGGGAAACAATAACTCACCTTCCGCCAGGGCAGCAAAGGTATGTGCTTCTTCTTGCGCCTTGACCAAAGATGATAAGGCATCTTCTTT
>CAZLES010000058.1:0-5242 GCA_964558615.1 uncultured Zetaproteobacteria bacterium | reverse complement strand
TCTTTATGCTGCAATTCTTCAACCATCTTATTAAATTGGCTAGCAGCATCTGTAAGTTCATCATTACCACGAATATTCAAACGATAATCATACTCACCTTCAGCAACATGCTTGGCAGCTATTGCCAATTCTTCAAGCGGCTTGCTCATACGCCCTGCAAGCCAATACACCACAATACTTGCTAGTACAATCACAAGCAATGCAGCCAAAAGCATACGTTTGAGTAATTGATGCGATAAAGCTTTCCAAGCCTGTTCTGAGTACTGTACAGCAACTACACCCACATCTGAACCAGCATAAGTTACTTTTTTGGCAAACCAAAGACCTGCTACCGATAAACGCAACGTATCTTCAGGCAAATTGATATGCCCTAAAATACTTTGGATGGGGGTTGTATCACCAACTGTCCATGTGTGTTGAGCATTATCTTGAAAAAAAATGGCCTCAACATTGGGAATGCTTTTACTGAAATTACGCATGATAAACTCAACTTCAGCAGAACTACCTGCAAGCATGGGTATTTTCAGCTCTTCCCCCAAACGCTTGACTTGAATGCTTGCTTGAAATTCTTGATTCTTAAGCCATGCGTCTCGCTCCATATCCAACACAATCGCTGCCAAAAGAGCAACCGCTGCCGCAACAGTTAAACCAACAAAAAGCATCCAACGTAAGCGAATCGGAAACCGTGGAACAATATGGCGGCTTGCTTCACCTTCTTCAGCAACGATAATGCGGCTTTGAGTTATAGTATTATCCTTCATTGGGGAGCAAAGCCTAAGTGAAAACATGCTAAAATCATGGGGATACCCTAGAGCATCGCCTTTTTGCCGCCAACCCTTTTCTCAACATGCTATTTTCTGGTGGAGTGCAATGTCTGTAGCGTTTGTGCTATGGCTTCTCGTTTATCGAAAGGCAGCTTCGCATTCTTACTGTTTCGCTCACGTTGGAGTTGTAGTGCCTGGTGAAGTTTTCTCAAGTTTTCATGATATTGTTCACAAGCACTACAAAGCAAAAAATGAAACCCCATGGAAAAGCGCTCAATGATACTCAACTTGCGCTCTAGCGCATCTGAGGCCAGTTGACTTATTCTTTCACATGCGTGTTTCATTCGCTTTGAACTCCAAACCAGTTTTTATCCAAACAGTGGCGCAAGCCTAAACGCGCCCTGTGTAATAAAACGTGTAAATTTGTCGGTGTCACTTCACAAACCTTACAGATTTCATCGGCGTCCAACCCCTGAAACTCGCGCATTTCAAAAACCAGACGCTGCTTATTGGACAAATGCTCTGTGCACGCCTGAAGAACCCGCATAAATTGTTCATTCTGACATAAAGCAGCTGGATCATCATGCCATGGTAGCGGCTGATGTTTCCACTTGCCGTTGTTGGTATCAAACCATGCTGTTGGGTCGCCATCGGCAAGTTCGGCATGCTGGCGCTGACGAATTTCTTTGCGCAGGTAATCTATCCACTTATGTTTGAGTATGCCGATAAGCCATGTACGCACCGAGGAATGACCAGCAAAAGAGTCTTTACTTTTCCAGGCGGATAATAAGGTATCTTGTACCAAATCAGCCGCCAAATCACTATCTTGCGCACGCTGCATCGCAAAGCGATACAAGGCATCTCCATGTTCAGTCAACCATTGTTCGGGGTTCATTTGAATTATCAAAAAAAGCCTATCCAAAACAATTCGTCTTGAATAGGCTTGATTTAAAGTACCACTAGTTTAGCGCTTAAAATTCAAAACCAACTTTAACGTTGGTCAGCTTTTTATCACCCACTTTGGCTAGCTCTGCGTTAATCACAAAAAAGGCAAGCTCAACTTTTGCGCCTAGCGCTGTTGTTGTGTTGGATGCATCCAATTCAGTTAACCCAGAAAATGCGCCTGAACCTGTTGAGGTTGATTTGGTTGTGCCAACTTCAATATAAGGTTTTACAATTGGCAGGTTAGCGCCAACCATGGCAGCAAAGCCACTATTTTTCACTTCTATATTATCAACATCACCAACAGAAAGCGTACTTGTGTGATAACGCACATTGGCTTCTAGCATAGGTAAAGGAATATAATTGCCAAATGCCATACGCACTTCATAGCCTGTTAAATCTAGCCCGCTAGCCGACATTTTCATATATCCCACATCCAAACCAAAAGGAATACCAACCGACAGACGAACACGAGGCAATGGAAGTGTGGAATCTGTAATACCCATCAATGACCAATGCGTGGCATTGGGATCAATCTCTAACCCTGCAACTTCAATACCCACTTGCACACCAACAGGGATAATACCCGCAGAATGTGGCTCCGCAGAATTGCTAGGATTCATCCATGCCGCTGCTGCTAAATCTTGCGCAAGACCAGTATAGGCAGCTTGTTTCGTTGCTGCTATTTGATTTGCGATATCTGCAGGTGTCACCGTTGCAGCTTGAACCTGCCCTGCTACTAATAATGTTGAAGCCACCATAAGTGAACGAACAATTTTCATATAAAACTCCTTAAAACTATCACTATATCGCCAAGCGTAGTCGGCTTTTTTCGACTTGTCACCTAACATTTCTCAAAATATCTGCCTCAAGTGTGTACAAAGACACACCCATAAAACATGACCTCTATCACAACTTGTCCAATATATAATCATGCATCTGCAAGTGGCATTGCTTTTGCTTGTAACCACAATATGCAACCCCATAACCATACACTACGCCAAACATCCTTGGACATGTTGAGTATCATTGATGATATTCCAACACTTCCTGATCGTTTTATGAAAATTCAGGAAGTCCTTGATGACCCCAAATCCACACTGGATGATTTAACGGCCATCATTGAAACAGACCAGGCTACCACAGCTATCCTACTCAAAATTGCGAACTCGTCTTATTACAATCCTTTGGGTGCGTCAGTCAACAGCTTGGCCTACGCCATCTCCAGGCTTGGCAGACAAGAAACTGGTGATATAGCCTTGTCCATATCCTTGCTTTACGGCTTTGCTGTCCCTGCGAGTATTGGCGTGATTCGAAATTTTTGGGCGCATGCCTTTGCCGTGGCGCAAATCAACCGCTACCTTGCCACCCATAGTAAGCAAACAAACACTTCACCAGATATGTTGTTTATTGCAGGTCTGCTGCACGATATTGGTCGCATCATACTTAGTATGCGTATTGATATGTCCTACTTTGAGAAAGGATTTCCCATGGCTGATGAAAAAGCATTGTTGGCAGCAGAGCAAGAGGCCTATGGCATAGACCATGCGGAAGCAGGGAAAATCGTGTTAAAGCTTTGGAACATACCTTCTGAAATTCATCATATCGTTGGTAGCCATCACACAGATAACCCTTCAGCCATAGATATTCAAATATGCCAGTTCGCCGATACCTTTGCTGCTGAACATTTTTCCAATACTCAGAATATTGAGGATGTTCAGGTAAAGCTCAAGGAAGGCTTGCTCGAACAAGCATACGAATACTTTTGTAAAACCATACAATCATGACGCAAGATGTTCTGATAGCTCGTCAACCTGTTTTTGATCGTCACTATAAGCTTGCATCCTATGAATTGCTGTTTAGGAATCAGAAGCAGCCACAAAGTGATGAACATATGACTGCCCAGGTTATCACCTCTGCTTTACTGGATATTGGCTTGGACAAAATCTCTGGTGGCTACAAAGTCAATATCAATGCGCCCGCAAGCTTTCTGCTCGATAAGCTTGAAATCCTTCACACTCTACCACCAGATCAGGTTGGTATTGAAATCCTGGAAACTATACCTGTTACAGAAGCGATTATCACGGCATGCAAAACCTTAAAGCATCAAGGTTTCACCATTTTACTTGATGATGTCGTATATGCGCCACACCTAAAACCACTAATTGATCTCGCTGACATTATCAAGGTTGATTTGCCCAAGGTCTCAAACCTGGCAGAAGATGTTAAAACACTTCGCCAATATCCTGCAAAAATTTTGGCAGAAAAAGTGGAGACCTATGCGCAGTTCGAGCAAGTCAAAGCGTTAAGTTTCGATTATGTGCAAGGCTACTTTTTTAGTAAGCCTGAAATCATCCAAGATCGTAAAATACCGGATTCAAAGCTGTCCGTTCTAAGAGCCCTTCAACATGTGATGCAAGCGCAGGCCATACCTGATATTCATGGTGTCATCAAAAGCGATGTATCGCTATCTTATAGGCTAATGAAATATATCAACTCAGCTTCTTTTGGCTTGGCGACCAACATTGCATCCATTGAACAAGCATTGGCTTTATTGGGACTTAATAATATTCGTAGATGGTTATCTCTCTTAACGCTAGCCACATTAGGGCAACATAAAACATCCGAACTCCTCAAAACAGCGCTAATAAGGGCATATACGCTCGAAAACATTGCAAAACAGTGCGATGAAGAAGAAGCAGGTGATGATTTCTTATTGGGAATGTTTTCCATTCTTGACGCATTACTTGATGTGAATATGCAAGAAGCCACTCAAGGTTTATACTTACCTTGTGGTGTGCGTGAGGGCTTATTAAATTCATCAAGTATCATGGGGCAAAAACTATTGATGTGCCAATCATTAGAACGAGGAGACTGGGAAGCCGTAGAACAATGGGCATTGGGAGGGAAGCGCATTAAAATTACAGATATTATGCGTATTTACACCGAAGCCATTGCCTGGTCAGATGCGCAAGTCGCTCAAATAACCCGCTAACAACACTTGCAAAATATTGAAGCTATCATTGAATAGGCCAATGCTATGGCTTTCCACATGGGATGGAGCTCTTTTCTTATCTGCGCTCATATCATCCACATTGTTCCCTGGCGGCTCTGAAGCTTTACTGCTTTACCGCTTACAAGAAGCAACAAGCAATCCCTATTTGCTTATCTTTATAGCTACATTGGGCAATGTTTTAGGAAGCACAGCTACTTATGCGATGGGCAGGTATGGTTTTCAATTTAGCCACCGCTGGTTTCAGGTGTCTGATGCAAAAATCAAACGCACAGAACAATATTTCAAGCGCTGGGGAGCACCTGCCCTGCTCTTGGCTTGGTTACCCATTATTGGCGACCCACTCTGCTTGGCTGCTGGTGGTTTGCGTTATTCATTATGGCGTTTTATCATACTTGTAAGTATAGGTAAGCTTGCTCGTTATACAATTATTGCTTTACCTTTTTTGTAAGAAGCTGCGTATTAACAACAAGGTAACCCCAACTGAAATGCAACTATCAGCAATATTAAACGCTGGCCAATG
>CAZLES010000057.1:0-5392 GCA_964558615.1 uncultured Zetaproteobacteria bacterium | reverse complement strand
CACTATCTGTAATGGTAAACACTTTTGGCACAGGCAAAGTGGACGAAGCTAAGCTGGCCGAAGCAGTGCGTGAAGTGTTTGATTTGCGCCCTAAAGGTATTGTACAAGAACTTGATTTGTTGCGACCGATTTATGCCAAAACAGCAGCGTATGGCCATTTTGGTCGAGAGCTTCCTGAGTTTACCTGGGAAAAAACAGATAAAGCAGAGGCATTAAGAGCTGCGGCAGGGCTTTGATATATTGAAAGACTGAGGAGCACTGCGCCGACGTTTTGCGTCGCTAGGCTCAGTCTATGAAATAAAAAACAACGGTGCTCATATTTTTATCTTATTATAGGAGTATGAGAATGTCTGAATTTACAGATTACAAAGTCGCCGATATATCATTGGCAGAATGGGGTCGCAAGGAAATAGCCATTGCGGAAACAGAAATGCCAGGGTTGATGGCGTTGCGAGAAGAATATAAAGGTAAGAAGCCATTGGCTGGTGCGCGTATCGTGGGTTGTTTGCATATGACGATTCAAACCGCGGTATTGATAGAAACACTTGTTGAGCTTGGTGCGGAAGTTCGTTGGTCTTCTTGCAATATTTTTTCCACACAAGATCAAGCTGCAGCCGCCATAGCAGCAGCAGGCATTCCTGTGTTTGCTTGGAAAGGAGAAACCGAGGAAGAGTTTTGGTGGTGTATTGAGCAAACCATTCATGGCCCTGATGGCTGGGTTCCCAACCTTATTTTGGATGATGGTGGTGATGCGACACAGTTGATTCATGATAAGTATCCTGAATTACTGGATGATATTAAAGGGTTGTCGGAAGAAACCACCACCGGTGTTCATCGCCTTTATGAAATGGCGCGTGAAGGCAAGCTGAAAGTACCTGCGATTAACGTGAATGATTCAGTAACCAAATCCAAGTTTGATAACCTTTATGGTTGCCGCGAATCTTTGCTCGATGGTATCAAACGAGCAACAGATGTGATGGTTGCGGGCAAAATCGCAGTGGTTTTGGGATACGGAGATGTAGGTAAAGGTTGTGCGCAAGCTTTTAAAGGCATGGGTGCTACAGTTTGGGTGACGGAAATTGACCCGATTTGCGCGCTTCAGGCAGCTATGGAAGGTTATCGTGTGGTGGATATGGATGAGGCTTGCAAGCTTGGCGATATCTTTGTAACAACAACAGGTAACTATCATGTGATCACGCATGAGCATATGCTTAACATGAAAGATCAGGCTATTGTTTGTAATATTGGCCACTTTGATAATGAAATTGATGTGGCGTCACTCAAGCAATATGCGTGGGAAAATGTGAAACCGCAAGTGGATCAAATTATCTTCCCTGATGGTAAACGCATCACATTATTAGCAGAAGGTCGTTTGGTGAATTTAGGTTGTGCGACGGGGCACCCAAGCTTTGTGATGTCCGCATCATTCACCAATCAAGTCATGGCACAAATTGAGCTTTGGGAAAACCATGCCAATTATGATAATAAAGTATATGTCTTACCTAAGCGCTTGGATGAAAAAGTGGCTCGTTTGCACCTGAAAAAAATCGGCGCAAAACTCACCACATTAACACAAGAGCAAGCAGACTATATCGGTGTTCCTATTGAAGGGCCGTATAAAGTTGACCATTATCGCTACTAAACAACATGTTTTATCCTTTTTAGGAGTGGCAGTGTTATCAGCACTGCCACTTTTAAGCTGTTCCACTGATATCGAAAAACGACAAACATCCATGATTCAAAGTGAAGAAGGTACGCAGATGAATCGATCGATTTGGCGCAAGATGAGCGATGAAGAAAAGCGAGATTATGCAAGGCAGTCTTTGCTGGATATTGGTGAGAATCCTGATGCTTTTGTGTCTCAGGGGCGAACCCGAGAAATGTTATTATTAGAAGGCCTAGAGGCGGTTTACGCTAAATAAGCCTGTTGGGTCTTATTCAAGCATATTGTTTAGGCCTTGTACCAGCTTGCGTAACGCACGCCCACGGTGGGATACGGATGCTTTTTCTGAAGCTGAAGCCTGAGCAAAGGTTTTATTAAGCTCCGGGCAGAAGAATAGCGGATCATAACCAAAGCCTGTATCACCCGTTTCTTGTTCAATAATATAGCCTTCCACGCGACCTTGTGCGGTAATGGGTTGACCATCGGGCAAGGCAAGGTGCAAAGCACAGACAAAGTATGCTGAGCGGTCTTCTACACCTTCTAAATCATGCAGAAGTTTAGCATTGTTATCCGCATCTGTGGCATGCTCTCCTGCAAATCGCGCGGAATATACGCCAGGCGCACCATCAAGTGCGTTAACACATAAGCCTGAATCATCGGCAAGTGCAGGTAAGCCATTGGCTTGCATAAAAGCATCGGCTTTTTTCTTGGCATTACCCATAAAATCAGGTGCATCTTCAATCACATCGACAAAGGATGTTGCTGAAGCGGGTACAATTTCGATATTTAGAGCGGATAAAATTCTTTTTATTTCAGCCCGTTTTTTCTTGTTATGACTTGCGATAACAAGTTTTGAAAGGTTCATTTAACCATGACCCTGGTTTTGATACAACTCAGCCAAAATTTCTCGAGCCCCAAGCTCCAAAATGATATCCGCAAGTTGAACACCCAGTTGTTTAGCTTTGCTTCTTGAGCCTGAAATCTGACGGCGAATCAATGTTTTCCCATCCACAGAGCCAACAAGCCCATCCAGGTGCAGGGTATCTCCATCCAAAGTGGCATACGCGCCAATGGGAACCTGACAACCACCTTCAAGATGCGCCAAGAATGCGCGTTCGGCCAAGGTTCTGTCCACAGTGTCCGCGTCATTTAAAGCGTCAACCATACGATTGACTTCATCATTATCATTTTTGGTTTGAATGCCTAATGTGCCTTGTGCCACAGCAGGAAGCACATCATCCGTTTCCAAAAAACCGTGCATTTGGTCTTGCATGCCCATGCGCTTGATGCCCGCGGCAGCAAGAATCACGGCATCCACCTCTGTACCCAGCTTGTTGCGTCTGGTCTGGATATTGCCACGAATGGAAACGCACTTGAAATGAGGATATTTGGCGTTGATTTGAGCAATACGGCGCAGGCTTGATGTACCAATGGTTGCATTTTCTGGTAACGAGTCCAAATCACCACCTGTAACCGTTGCAAACATATCTCTTGGATCTTCACGCTTAGGGTGGGCGCGAATGGATGTCCCCGCGGGCAGCTCGGTAGGCACATCTTTCATGGAGTGAACGGCAATATCTGCTCTCCCATCCAATAATGCCGCGTCAATTTCCTTGGTAAATAATCCCTTACCACCCACTTTTGCCAAAGGCACATCCAGAATTTTGTCCCCTTTGGTGACGATTTTAACGAGTTCAGTGGTTGTGCCAGGAAACAAACGTTCTAATTCAGCGGCGACCCATTCAGCTTGCCAAAGGGCAAGAGGTGATTTACGCGTTGCGATTCGAATATGGGTCATGTCAAAGCTCCAAAAGGTTGGCGATGGTTTTACAGCGCGTAATCTAGGAACAAACCCAGAAAAATAACAGCACCAAGCACATTATTATGCAGGAAAGCCTGAAAACAACGCTCTCGAACCCAGCCACGCAATAACCACTGGTGATACACAGCCAGTATCAATGCCATACATAATCCAAGGAAATAATATATGCCCAAGGCATAGTACAAGCCAACCCAGACCATCAACACCAGAAAAGCAAGTTGAAATATACCAATCCAAAGCGATGAATGTTTGCCAAATAATACGGCTGTGGATTTGATGCCCACGTGTACATCATCATCATAATCCACCATGGCATACATGGTGTCATACGCCAATACCCAAAAGATATTGGCGATAAACAATACCCACGCTACCCAAGGCACGGTACCCAGGCTTGCCATATATACCATGGGAATCGCCCAGCCAAATGCAGCACCAAGGAAAACTTGTGGTAAATGGGTATAACGTTTCATGAAAGGATAAAGCATGGCCAGCCCCAGCGCGACCACGGATAAGGCCATGGTACGCCAATCCAGCATAAACACCAGCACCAAGGCCAGGCCAATCAGGGTAAAAAACAAAAATAATGCCTGTTGGGTTGATATTTCTCCTGTAGCAAGTGGCCTTTGCGCGGTTCGCTTGACTTTGCCATCCACCTTGCGGTCGGCAATATCATTGATGACACACCCCGCCGCACGCATGATGATTACACCCAAGACAAAAATAAAGACAAGCACAGGTTGTGGATGTCCATTGTTGGCCAGCCACAATGCCCACAGTGTTGGCCACAGCAATAAAAATATACCAATGGGTTTATCCATTCGCGTCAAGCGAATATAAGGGTGATTGCGCCAGGGCATGACTAGAGGAGGATGACTGCCCAGGTGGTGGCAAAAGTTAAATTACTTAAAAATACTGCCGCAGAACCCAAATCTTTAGCACGACCAGATAACTCATGGTGCTGGGTGCTGATACGATCAACAACGGTTTCAATTGCAGAGTTAAGCAGCTCCACAATCAATACCAACATCCATGCGCCCAAAAGCAGGATTTGCTCTATGACCGTTTCACCCCAATAAAAGGCAAGTGGTATGATAAACATAGAAGCAAAAATTTCGATGCGAAAAGCTTGCTCATGTTGAAATGCCGCTTTTAAGCCTGCTAGCGACCATAAAGTGGCATGCCATAAATGCTCAAGTGGGCGATGATTTGGCTTCATTTTGGGCGCTTATCGTAGTAGCGCAATAGGGATAGTTGTGGTGAGCGTTTTTTCTCAATAGACACGGGATAGTTGCCCGTGAAGCAGGCGTCACAATGGTGTTCCTGCGGCACACCAACGGCTCTGTATAAACCTTGGGTAGATACAAAAGCCAATGAATCCGCACCAATGGCTTTACACATTTCATCCAAGTCCATTCGGTTGGCCATCAGCTCTTCTGAATCAGGTGTATCGATGCCGTAAAAGCAAGAATACTTGGTTGGTGGGCTGGAAATACGCATATGAATTTCAGCAGCGCCCGCAGCACGCACCATTTCCACGATTTTTCGGCTGGTGGTGCCGCGAACGATGGAATCATCTACCAACACAACGCGTTTACCTTGAATCATATCACGGTTGGGGTTGAGCTTTAATTTAACACCAAAATTACGAATACTTTGTTTAGGCTCAATAAATGTGCGTCCTACATAATGATTGCGAATCAAACCCATTTGGAAAGGAATACCTGTTTGCAAGGCAAAACCCATGGCTGGAGGCACGCCAGAATCAGGCACAGGGACAACCACATCCGCATCCACAGCAGACTCCTTGCCCAGCTCCACACCGATATTATGCCGAGCTTCATACACATTCACCCCTTCCAGTGTGGAATCAGGGCGCGCGAAATATACATATTCAAACACACAAA
>CAZLES010000056.1:0-5450 GCA_964558615.1 uncultured Zetaproteobacteria bacterium | reverse complement strand
TAGAGACTTTGGTTGCATGCGTTGCCAACTCACCTGTTGTTTGGTCAAATTTAGGCGCAAGAATCTTGAATGGATTCACACCTCTGCCCTTGGCGTAACGCCCATATTCTGTATGACCATTACCCAATGGAATCGCAACCGAATCTTCCTGAATACCAGGAAATACTACCACAGCAACTTCCAGTGAACCTGATGCTGATGAAACTTTAACCGTGTCACCTGTAATCAAACCAAGTTTTTTCGCTGTGTTGGGGTGAATTTCAACCCATGAGTCCCAAACTACTGATGTTAACTGATCAGGTAATTCTTGTAGCCAAGGCACATTGGCATGACGACCATCATAAAGACCCATGCGCGCTGATGGAATCAAATGGTATGCGTAAGCCCCATTTTCCGCCGCCGCTTCAGGTAACTTCACAGTTGGGACTTTCGCCTTGATTGCAGCAGCTTTCCCTTCTTTAATGGTTACAAAGCCCCTGGCAAGCACACCTTGATAAAAAGCTTCTTCCTCGGTTTGCCCCGCAACAACAGGTTTGGGCACTTCTGCCATAGCAGGCTTCATGGCTGCCAGCGCATCAAAAATATAGGCTTTATAGCTATCCCACTTTTTAAATGATGGATTCAACTCACTCACCAACCCAAGCATAATATCCCCGTAGGCATAGGTGGAACCCTCACCAAACACAGGGTTCATCACTGGCTGTTGAATACTTAAGTGCCCATCTTCATCCGCGTAAGCTGGCATGGATGTGTTCCATTCCTCCAAATAGGAGTGAATTGGCAATACCAAATCACAGGCCATGGTTGTTTCATCTGGATACATCGAGAACGCAATACGCATATTTGCTTTTGCAAAAGCTTCATCTGCCTTCATAAAGTCTGGCGCTTGATACAAGGGGTTAGAGCCATAAACAACTGCTGTATCAAAGCTACCATCAGCCAAACCATCAATGAACGCTTTCAAGTCTGCCCAACCACCAAGTTGAGGCTGCAAATCTGGGAATGCAGGTTTTGACCTTGGCAGCACTGTTTTACCAATATTACCCAGCATGACGTTAAGCAACAAAATTGCATTAGCGGCTTCTGAACCATACTCAAAGCCTTCCGCGCTATTACCCGAAAGTACCAGGCTTGGACTATGACTAATCAACATATCCTTAAGCTTGTGCATACGCTCAATAGACACACCCGTTGCCTGAGACACTTGTTTCACGTCAACATCAAGCTTGCCGAGGTTTTTGCCCTTAAATTTTGCGTCATCCGCAATCAAGGAAGCCAATGCCAGTGCCAAGTGACCTTCTGTCCCTGGTTTGATAGCAATCCAACGGTCTGCATTAGCACCCGTTAATGTCATTTTAGGTTCGATTTGCACCAAAGTACCACGCGGCGCATTCCTAAATACGCCATATTGCGCACCAAAGTTGACAGGAGACAACCATGTACCCAAGAAGTCCGCACCAAAAGAAACGATTAGCTTAGCCTTATCAAAATCATACTTGGGTACAGCATACCCAAACATTCTTTCATTGGCTGCCATACCAACCGCAGGTGGCAATGTATCAAACACAAAATGGTTCTTAGAACCTGCCGCATCCATGTAAGCCTTGGTAATCACGGCTTGGTGACCGCTAATCGCACCTGTCATAAAAGCAAGCTTGGCATTTTTCTTGCCCAAATACTTCTTGAGCAACTCTTCTGCCTCTGCCCAGGATACTTCAACCAGCTTTCCACCTTTACGAACCATAGGCTTGGTGATGCGGTCCGGGTTATAATGGCTTTGCAAACCTGCTTGCCCCATCGCGCACAGTTTACCCTTATTGGTGGATGAGGTGGGATTGCCTTCGAGTTTGATTACGCGACCTTCACGCACTTTTGCATGAATATCACAATTCGCAGGGCATTGCTTACATGCTGAAGCATAATAAACTGCATGCCCTGGAATCACAAAGTCCTCGGGATCAACCGTAGGAAGCACAAGCTCTTTGTGAACCTCAATGTCCACCTGATTGACAATATCAGTATCGCCACAACCCGATAATACAAGCGCACTACCCGCACCTGTAAGACCCATAGCCTTAAGAAACGTCCGGCGACTTAACTCATTGTTTGAATTCTTTTCACTCATTTCAAATCTCCTTCGATGCCAGACAACTTACTTGTGACATTGCCAACAATCATGCGGCGCGCGTACAAATTTTTCTTTTAATGACTTGGGCAACTGATCTACCATATGTTTGATTTCTGAAGCTTTCATGGTTGCAGGCTGTTCAGGGTCAAGTACTGCCGGCTGTGGATGGGCCACATCAACCAATGGTTTATCCGTTGCCGCTACTGGAATCATCCAGCGTTTTGCTGGTGCTGGCAAACCAATATCTGACTCACCCTGAAACTGCTCATGGCAACTTAAGCACCAACCCATGGTTAACGGACGAACCTTTTTAGCGACAGACATTGTTTTAACATCACCATGACACATACCACATGTTTGCTGTGTCGGACGGCCATCTTTAAAAATAAAACGACGAATATGACGCTCATGGTTAAATTCTACAAAATCTGGCAAGTCGTGCACTTTACGCCAAGGAATAGGCTCTTTCTTTTCCCAATATGAGAATAATTTTTTGATACGGGGTGTTTCGCGAACGGATGGAATATTAGAATGGCAGCCAATACATTTGGCCACAGGAGGAATACCTGCCACCTTGCTACGCCGTGCACCACTGTGGCAATACATGCAGTTGATTTTGAATTTGCCAGCATGACGCGCATGCGGGAACTCAAATGGCTGCGGCTCATTGCTGACGTCATCCGCCCATACGCTCATGGGCAAAACAAAGCCCAAAGCAGCTACAAAAAAGAACTTGCTAAACCTTGATGCCCAAGATGCTTTTACACTTTGCAACATAATAAAACTCCTCCGTTTTACCCTTAAGGCAAAAATACCCACACCAATAAACAAAAAGGACAACACGCCTATTAATTTATTAAGTAAGTATCCCCCTCAAGATACCGCCTTCATCGGTCTGTCAAATACAACTCGCGACACGAACCTTACGCACACAAAAGCCAATCGCAAGCCTATTTTTTTTAGTGCCTGCCCTACCTGTATTCATACTCCAACGAGGCAAGCTAATTATTTGATATTAAAGAAATTTATCTTAAATTATTAAATAATAATATATGGAATAACTTGAAGTTTACACGCCTTCTGCCAAGCGCCTTAATTCCGCAATCGCTGCTTCATAATCAGGTGTATTATACACTGCCGAACCTGCCACAAAACAGTCCGCTCCTGCAGCAGAAACTTCTTCAATCGTTTTCGGGCTCACGCCACCATCCACATGCAAGCATGCATCAGAACCAGCAGCATCAAGCATATCACGCGCTTCCTTGATTTTCTCTGTTACCGCATGGATATAAGATTGACCACCATAACCTGGATTTACACTCATCATAAGAATCAAATCGGTACAGTGCAAAACATGCCGAATGGTACTTACTGGTGTAGATGGGCAAAGGGCTACCCCCGCCTTACAACCTAAAGCGCGAATCAACTGCAGCGTACGCTCTAAATGCACGCAGGCTTCCTGATGAATGGTAATCATATCTGCGCCAGCTTTGGCAAAAGCTTCCACTTGTGTCTCTGGATGTTCTACCATCAAATGCACATCTATGACTTTTTCTGTATGCGGGCGAATCGCCTTAACGATATTGTCTCCAATCGTAATAGGTGGAACAAAAGTACCATCCATCACATCAACATGAACCCAATCACATCCGCCTTCATCAATGGCTCTAATTTCTTTTTCTAAGTTGGCAAAGTCTGCCGATAAAATTGAGGGTGCTATGATTACTTTTTTCATAGTCCGAATTTATAGCTTGAGAAACAAACAAGTCCAGCAATTATTCAAACTAAACAACAACGTCTTTCATAGGTTGACAGCAGCCCTGTGAAACATATAGTGCGCAGCCAATTCAATGCATAGCTATACATTTACATTTAATGCGTATGTAAAGCTTGTAATTATGGAGTATTTAAATTGGCTAATCATGTTTCAGCAATCAAACGCGCTAGACAAGACATCGTAAAACGCAATCGTAATCGTGCGCAAAAATCAACCATGCGAACGGCTATCAAGCGTGTTCAAGCGGCTATCGTAGCTGGTGACCAAGATGCTGCAAATGCAGAAATGAAGGTGGCAACATCATTGATTGCACGCGCGGGTCGGAAAAACATTATACATAAAAATCAAGCATCTCGTCGTATTTCTCGTCTTAATGCCAAAATCAAAGCGCTTAAAGCCTAAACTTTTTACTTTCATTCCATGCAAAAGGCTTCCTTAGAGAAGCCTTTTTTATGCTTTACAGTTCAAGCCACTCTCGAAGCTGTTCTTCATCTGCCACCTGTATGCCAAGCTCTTCGGCTTTTTTTAGTTTTGAGCCCGCCTTTTCACCTGCAATAACAATATCTGTGTTTTTCGATACGGCACTTGCCACCTTAACGCCCAGTTGCTGCAACAAGGTTTTAGCCTGTACCCGCTTTATGCTTGAAAACGAGCCTGTCAGCACCACCGTTTTCCCTGCAAGCGGATGATTGCCATCCACCTCTGGCGTTTCATCATCCAACACTTGCACACCATACTCAAACATCTGCTGTAAAACCTGTTGGTTATGCGGTTCTGCAAAGAAATGTATCAGCGATGCTGCCACCTCTTGCCCCACATCATTGATTTCAATCAACGCTTCTTCATTGGCATACTCTAACGCATCCAATGTTTTAAAATGTTTTGCCAAAGCGTTTGCTGTAGCCTGCCCTACATGACGAATCCCCAATGCATAAATAAAGCGAGCCAAGCTGATGCGTTTTCTGCTTTCAATACTTTGTTTGAGATTGGCAATTTTCTTCTCCCCCATACCTTCCCATGTTGCCAAAGTATCAAAATCAAGGGTGAACACATCTGCAATCGTTTTCATTAAACCTTTATCCACCAAGGCTTCTGCAAGCTTGCTGCCAAAGCCTTCAATATCAAAACCATCCCGTGATACAAAATGTTTGATGCGCTCTTTGAGTTGCGCCGAACATGAAAGACCTCCTGTGCAGCGAATAGCCGCCTCACCTTCTTCTTGCTCTACTGCCGCACCGCATACAGGGCAATGCTTTGGAATAGGCGTAGGTTCGGCACGGTTATCTTCACCCACAGATAAGCTTTTGACCACCTCGGGAATCACATCTCCTGCACGGCGAATCAGTACCCTATCACCCACTCGCACATCTTTTCGCGCCAGCTCTTGGATATTATGCAAAGTAGCTCGTGATACCATCACACCTGCCACATTCACTGGTTTCATGTTTGCCACAGGTGTAATCACGCCTGTACGACCCACCTGCCATGTAATGGCTTGCACAGTGGTTTCCACTTCTTCGGCAGGGAATTTATAAGCAATCGCCC